>NZ_JBQHTM010000028.1:0-45727 GCF_052065695.1 Intestinimonas sp. HCP28S3_D6 | reverse complement strand
AATTTTACCAGAATGGGGCTCCGCTTTCTATATCATATGAGTGATTTTCGGTTTCAGCCATGACCGGAAACCATTGCAATTACTACTCTTTTGGAGTTTTGCTCATGGCTGTATCTGATCAAGGAAAGGAGGCGAGGCAGTCATGTGTGCAGAGTCAAGCACCGCCACGGTTGTGGAGGAACAGAAACCGGTCCTGTCCCAGGAGGAGATCGACGACCTGGATAACGACACCCTCATCCGGCGCTATAAAGAAACCGGTGACGAATCTCTCAAATGGGCACTGGTGCTTCGCTTCCAGGACCAGATCCGGCGGGTGGCTTTACGGACCTGTGGACTATACACCAGCTTCAGTCAGCTGGACGATGTGGTCCATGAGGGAATCCTGACCCTACTGAGTGCAGTTGACCGCTTCGATCCCTCCAAGGGGGTCAAGCTGGAGACCTATGTGGCCAAGCGCCTCCGGGGTATGGTCATAGACCTAAGCCGAAAGCAGGACTGGCTACCCCGTCAGCTCCGGCAGACCTCCAACAAGCTCACTCGGACGGTGGACGAGCTCTCGGTGGAGCTGGGGCATATGCCGGTGAGCCAGGAGGTAGCCGACCGCCTGGGGGTAAGCAAGGAAGAGTACGAAAAGATGCTCTCCGAGACAGCGGGCGCCAACCTCCTCTCCTTCGAGACGCTGCTGGACAGCTACGGCAGTGGGGCGGGACGGGCGTCTGAGGACTATAACGATCCGGCGGAAGAGTTTTGCGAGGAACAGGAGCTCCATGAATGCCTGTCAAAAGGAATCTCGTCTCTGAGGCCCAACGAGCGGATGGTCCTCTCCCTCTATTATGAAAAGGAACTCACCATGAAGGAGATAGCCCAGGTTATGGGTGTGAGTCCGCCTCGGGTTTCACAGCTCCACAGCCACGCCATACAGCGGTTGCGCTCTTACATGAAGGAACAGCTTGGGTAACGGAAAAGGAAGGAACGGATATGACAAGAGGATTTTACAATCTGACCTCCGGGATGCTCTCTCAGAGCCGCAGGCTGGATGTGGTGGCCAACAACATGACCAACATCACCACCCCGGGCTACAAGGCGGAGACCTACACGGATACCACCTTTGACGAGGTGCTCCTCAGCCGGGTAGGCAACAAGGACAAGAGCGGCAGCACCGTCATCGGTCAGGGCAGCTATATCCTGGCGCCCAGCCAGCTCTATGTGGACTACCAGCAGGGGATGGTGGAGGAGACCGGACTGAATCTGGACTTCGCCATCCAGGGAGACGGTTTCTTTGCTGTCCAGACCGACAACGGCACCGAGTACACCCGGGACGGCAGCTTTTCTCTGGACGGGGAGGGCTATCTGTATCTCCCCGGCCACGGCCGGGTGCTGGGGATGGACGGGCAGCCCATCCAGCTCTCCAGCGACCAGATTCAGGCCGATGGCTATGGCCGGATTTTTGACAAGAACGGCGGCTACTACGGGCAGGTGGGTGTCTTTACCTTCCAGGACAACGGCCAGCTGGCCATCAATGACAGTGGGCTCTTCGGAGCCAACGGCCAGGCAGCCACGGCCACGGAGCGTCCTGTCCTCTGGCAGAGTGTGGAGAACTCCAATGTGGATATGCTCCAGGAGATGAGCCGGATGATGAGTGCCCAGCGCGCTCTCCAAAGCGCCTCTCAGGTGCTCAAGCTCTACGATGGTGTCCTGACCAAGGCCACCACAGAGCTGGGCCGGATGTGATAGGAGGTCAGTAACATGCTTCAGGCCTTTTACAGCGCCGCTGTCGGCGCCCAGCAGCAGATGGATCGCATGGACGTCCACGGCAATAACATCGCGAATGTGAATACCTACGGCTATAAGGCGGAAAAGCCCGCCTTTGGCGTGCTGATGAACAGCATGGTGAATGGGGTGGACGGCGCTCAGCTCCCCAAGGGCAGCGGCGCTGCCATGGTGTCCACCGCCACCGACTTCCGGCAGTCCGACCTGGAGGAGACGGGCCGGGATCAGGATTACGCCATCATCGGTGATGGGTTCTTCGCCCTCTACGATCCATCCACCCAGGAGGTTTCCTATACCCGGGACGGCTCTTTTACGGTATCCTCTTTCCAGGAGGTCAACGACGACGGGGAGCCGGAGACGGTGTGGTACCTGGGTGACGGCGAGGGACGGCAGGTCCTGGATACCAGCGGCTATCCCATTGTGGTCACGGATCCCACGGCAGAGCAGCCAGTAGGGGCTTTTCTCATCCAGTACCAGGACGGCCTTCAGCACGCGGGCAGCCAGCGTTTTTTGACTGGCGACAAGAATGGTGTGGTGTGGATCAGTACGGCCGAGGTACGCCGTGGGGTGCTGGAGAGCTCCAACACCGATCTGGCCACCGAGCTGGGAAAGGTTATCGAGACACAGCGGGCGTACAGCTACGCATTGCGGATGGTTACCACTGCCGATGAGGTGGAGACTACCATCAACAATCTGACCAGCTGAGTGTAAAATCATTGAGTAGGTGGGGATGTAGGTGAAAAACTATCAAGAACTGAACTCGCTGGAGCTGGACACCCTGCGGGAGATCGGTAGCATCGGTACCGGCAACGCGGCCACCGCCCTCTCCAGTATTCTGGGCTGCACGGTGCGCATTGAGATGCCGGAGGTCCGGATTATGGGCTATAATGAGGCCCTGGAGTGGATCGGTGGGCCCGAGGTGGTGACGGCTGGCGTTCTGGCCCGGGTCGAGGGTGAGATCGGCGGTATCATGCTCTCCGTCCAGCAACTGGATTTTGTCAATCTGGCCCTGAGCCGGGTGATGGGCCGACAGGTTAGCAGCTATGAAGAGCTGGATGAGCTGGATGTCTCCGCCCTTCTGGAGGTGGGCAACATCATGATCTCTGCCTTCATCAATGCCCTGTCTGGACTCACCAACATGACCATCCGGCTATCGGTGCCCGCCTTTGCTATCGATATGCAGGGGGCTATCATTGCGGTGCCCATGGCGGAGTTTGGCGGCCAGTCGGACCACATCATGGCCATCGGCGCCGACCTCATCTGCGACGGGCAGACCGTGCCCTGCCGTATCCTGCTCTCGCCGGATATTCGCTCCCTCAATTTTCTCCTGAAACGGCTGGGGGTATTGGATGAACGATAGGTTGGTGGTGGGCATCGCCGATATGAAGCTGCGCCAGTATGAGGGTGAGCTGATTACCTACGCCCTAGGTTCCTGTATCGGGATCTGCTTTTACGACCCGATGGTCAAGCTAGCGGCCTTGCTCCACATTATGCTGCCTCTCAACATGGAGACAGGCAGAAAGAATCCGCTCAAATACGCCGACACCGGTATCCGGGAGACCCTGCGCCAGATGGAGGTCAGGGGCGCCCGGCGAGGCCGCATCACGGCCAAAATTGCCGGAGGCGCCAAGATGTTCGACGTGCCCGGAAGCGGGAGCCTGGGCAACATCGGACAGCGAAACATTGAAAGCGTCCATCTGAACCTGAAGAAAGAGGGCGTTCGTTTGCTGAAGGAGGATGTGGGCGGTACGGCGGCGCGGACGCTCTGGTTCGACGTGGCCACCGGTATCGGCTATATCCGAAGCTATGGCAAGCCGGAGGGTATTTTGTAACGATCAACTGAGAAAGCGGGGGATCTAACGCATGGAGAAGGAAAAGAATGGGATCTTGTTGGAATCTGGGACCAACGAGATGGAGATCATGGAGTTTACCATTGAGGGGAACCTCTATGGCATCAATGTGGCTAAGGTTCGGGAGATTATGATGTCGGCTCCGGTCCACGCCATGCCTCATACTCACCCAGCAGTGGAAGGTATCTTCAAGCCGCGGGATCTGGTGATCACAGTGGTGGATCTGCCCAAATACCTGGCCCGGCATGATGTGCCCAAGGGAGAGAAAGACCTCTTCATCATCACGAACTTCAACAAGATGTTCATCGCCTTCCGGGTCAACACGGTGGTGGGCATCAGCCGTATCTCCTGGAAGGATATCCAGAAGCCAGACAACACCGTTTCCGGCGGGCCGGATGGTGTGGCCACCGGCATTGCCCAGTGTGGGGATGACTTGGTGACCATCCTGGATTTTGAGCGAATTGTGGCGGAAATTGCGCCGGAGACCACCATCCAGATGAGCGAGGTGGAAGCCCTAGGCAAGCGGAACCGCAGCAGTCAGCCCATCTGGGTGGCGGAGGACTCCATCCTGCTGTCCCGGATGATCCAGGAGGCCCTGAACAAGGCGGGCTATACCAATCTGCGGATGTTCCCCAACGGCGCCGAGCTGTGGGATGCGGTGCAGGAGTGGAAGGGTGCGGAGGACCAGGAAGAGCATGTGGCCCTTATCATCACCGACCTGGAAATGCCCCAGATGGACGGCCACCGTCTGACTAAGCTGCTCAAGTCCACCGATGGCCTAAAGAATATCCCCATCATTATTTTCTCCTCGCTGATTACAGAAGAGATGTACGTCAAGGGTAAGCAGCTGGGTGCTGATGAACAGCTGAGCAAACCGGAGATTGGTCACCTGATTGGGGTTATCGATCACTTGCTAGCCAAGAGCGGAGCCGGAAAGGGGATACAGGCATGAGCAGCAAGTATATCGTTCGGCAACCCATCAAGGATCGGGACAGTAAGATCATCGGCTATGAGATCCAGTACCACGGGGAGAATCAGGCCTTCGGTGGAGATAAGACAGCACCCGTCAACGACTTTGCGGCTGCGGATACCATTTATAGTTTTCTGACTCAGAACACCGACAAGGTGCTGAAGGGGTCCCTCAACTTTATGACCTTTACGGTCACCCTCCTGATGAAAAAGACGCCACGGCTCTTTGACAAGAACGAGCTGGTCATCCAGATTGACGACAGCGTCCTCATCCACCCGCTGGCCATGCACATGGTGCAGCAGTACGTGAAGGAAGGCTACCAGGTGGCCGTAAATGAGTTCCAGTTTGCCCCCCGGTATCTGGCATTGCTGGACAGCATAAACTATATCAAACTTAATCTCCAGAGTACTCCCATGGTTACCCTGAAAAACATTGTGGACATTGCCCACAGTATGAACAAGAAGTGCATAGCCATCAGTGTGGACCAAGAGGACCTCTACCAGAAGGCCCTGAGTCTGGGTGTGGATGCCATGGAGGGCACCTTTGTGGCGGAGAAGCTCACCACCAAGGCCCACAGCAGCGGCTATCTACAGAGCAACTTCTTCCGCCTCCTTATGGCCATAACAAAAGATGAGCCCGATGTGGAAGAGATCGAGCAGATTATCTCCGTGGATGCTACGCTGACCTACGGCATTTTGAAAATGGTCAACTCCTGCTACTTTGCCCTGCGCCACCGGGTGACCTCGGTGCGACAGGCCATTACCATCATGGGTTTGGGAGAGCTGCGGCAGTGGGCCTACCTGCTCAGCGCCAGCAACGCGGAAAATAAGATTGAGGAGGGGGCCGAAGAGTTCCTGCGCCTCTCCTTCATGCGCGCCAGCTTCTGCAGCAGTCTCATGAACTACGCCAAGAATATGCCCATCTCCAAGCCGGACGCCTATCTGATGGGTATGTTCTCTACCCTCAACTACCTCATTGACGCGCCGCTGGATGAGATCCTGGCTCAGATTCCCCTACGGCAGGAGGTCAAGGATGGGCTGCTCAAGCACGAGGGCCGCTGCGGGATGCTCTTTGATCTGACGTTGAGCTACGAGCGGGCAGACTGGGGAAAGATCGACGAGTTGGCCGAGGGGTTGGGTATCCCCACCAACCTGCTCACCAGCCTGTATTTCAACTGCATGGAAGAAGTAGACCGGGTGTGGGAGGATATCACCAGTCCCAGCCCGAACCAGGTCCAGGCGGAAGACGAGGCACAATCAGATCAGGCATAAAAGCAATGCGGGTGGGTGGGATATGAGCCAGCCGCCCCACATTTTGTACGACAGGGAAGTATGGGCCCTGCAGGTCAGGAGGAACATGGATGAAAGCTCCATGGGAGTATCTTGAAAACCTAAATAAGAATGTGTACGCGGTGGATATTTGCAACCACACGCTGGTATATATGAATCGGTATGCTCGGGAGCAGTTTCAGCAGCCGGATGATAAGTCCTATGTAGGACAAAAGTGCTATGCTCTTCTTCAGGGGCTGCCGGCTCCCTGCCCTGTCTGCGCCAGCCACGAGTTGGAGGAGGGGCAGTTTTATGAATGGTCTTACTACAACAAACTTTTGGGCAAGTCTTATCTCCTGACCGATACGGTGGTGGAGTACGAGGGACGACTCTACCGGCTTGAGATAGCCGAAGGGCTAGAAACCGACTCGGATGGACAGATACGCAATTCCATTCGCTATTTTGAATCCGTGATCAATACATGCATGGTACAGACCTATGCTACGACTGATCCAAGTGAGGCTCTGGGACTTATACTGGACTGCTTGGGTGAACGGCTCGGTTGTACCCGGATCGATCTCTACGAGGAGCGTGAGCCTGACCGGCTATTTCAGACCTGCCGCTGGCCGGCGAACGGAACGGAGTCCGGTGAGGGTGTGGTCTCAGCTTTGGAGCTGCCTTTCCAGCTATTCAGGGAGCACAGGAGCTTAGTCGTGTCTGATCAGGAGCCCTTCCGTCAAGAGCGGCCGGAGTTGTTTACGTTTTTGGCGCCTAAGGAGGGAGATATGACCCTTTTGGTGCCTTTGTTTCGGGGGGAGGAGTGGAAGGGATGCCTGCGCTTGGATGCGCCTGGCTTCCAGGAGGCAGGATATGTGTCTGAAAGCTGTAAGGTCCTATCCTACGTTATCGTTTCCCAGATGGAACGCCGTGACATGATGGAGCACCTGAGAGAACTGAGATATCACGATCAGCTTACCGGGGCATTCAACCGGTACGCGCTGGACGAATACGTGCAGAAAGGTGCGTTGGCAGAGCCGACGGGGGTCATCTACTGCGACATCAACAATCTCAAGCGGATGAATGACCAGAAGGGTCATGGGTATGGTGACCACCTGATCCGCCAGAGTTATAAGGTTCTGACGGATATTCAGGGCAAGAAAAAGATCTACCGCATTGGGGGAGACGAATTCCTCGTCATCTGTGAGGGTCTGGGAGAAGAAGCGTTCCATCAGCGTGTAGAAGCGCTGAACGCATCCATTATGGAGAAAGGCTGTACATTGACGGTGGGGAGCGCCTGGGGGGGGGCCGGCGAAGAAGTGGCTGCCCTGCAGGAACGGGCAGAGACGCAGATGCACCAGGAAAAGCGGACCTTTTATGACCGGCAGGCCAATGAACAAGTATACCGGATGGCCGGGCTTCATATGAAGGAGCAGGGGATACTCACGCCTCTGGAGAACTATATCCGGACTTGCTATTTCGATGTAGAGCTGTCTCTACAGTCCATTGCCATGGCGAATCCGGGTACCTATTTTTGCTGCGGCGATATACAGAAAAACATGTACTTCATCTCAGAAAATCTGAAGGAAGAGTTTGGCTTTTCTGACAATCTGGTCAGCAATTTTATCTCGGAGCTGCAGAAGCGGATTTATGAAGGTGACCGGCAACTCTATATCGACGACATCCACAGCATGTTGGAGCGGCACAAGGCGACCCACGATCTCAGATGCCGGATCTACAACAAGAGCGGTGAGCCAGTGTGGGTCCACTGTCGTGGACTGGTCAAGTGGGATGAGTCAAGCGGGAAGCCTGTTTTCTTTGCCGGTAATATGACAGGATTCAAGCGGGATGCCGAGGTGGATAATGTCACCGGAATGCTCACTCTGTCCGGCGCCTTCCGTCAGATCACGGAGCGGTGCCGAGAGGGACATTATCAGGTATTTTTGTGCTTTACCCTCACCAATTTCACAGACATCAACCAGGCCTATGGCCATGTAACAGCAAATCAGATTCTGTGGGAGCTGGGTTGTGAGCTCAAACGTCAGATGGGAATGGAAGACATTTTCATCCGTATGGATGGCCTACGGTTTTTGGTGCTGCTGGCCAGAAATGCGGACCCGGGAGAGGCAGCCCGCCGGATCCGGCAGATCGTGACGTCGGTCTATGAACGGCGCGGCATTCGCATCATCTATCCCTGCGCCATCGGTGTGGTGCGCTACCCCAAGGACGGTTCCAGTATCCAGGAACTCATCGACAACGCAGTAGTGGTGATCCGGGCGGCCAAGGAGGAGCCGGAGCGAGAATATGTAGCCTTTTCCAGAAGCATGCTGGGGAGCAGGCAAAGCGCAAATGAAATCAATCTGCGGCTCAATGCCAGCGTGAGCAACCATTTCAAAGGATTCCGCATCGTGGTGCAGCCTCAAGTCTATGCCGATTCCGGTAAAATCTACGGTGGTGAGGTCCTGCTGCGCTGGGAGGACGATCAGGTGGCGGTGCCGCCCAGTGTGTTCATTCCCATTCTGGAGCAGATGGGATTGATTGTGTCGGTGGGCAAATGGATCATCCAGCAAACTGTACAGCTTTGCAAGCGCATTCTGCCAGACCATCCTGATTTCAAACTTTCCTTCAATGTCAGCTACCTTCAGGTCATAGATCAGCGCCTCTTCCCCTTCTTGAGGCGGATGCTGGCGGAGAACGGTGTGCCGGGGAAAAACCTGATGATCGAGCTTACGGAGAGCCAATCTGATACCCTGCCCAAGCAGTTGGAGCAGTTTGTCGAACAGTGCAAAGGCCTGGGCCTCTCTTTTGCGCTGGACGACTTTGGCAGCGGATACTCTGGTGTCCAGCGGCTGCTGCAGTATCCTGTGGATCTAGTTAAATTTGACCGGGCCTTGGTCAATGAGATGTCTACCTCACAGCAGAAACTGGACTTTATCGCCAGTACCATCCATACCTGCCATGAGTTCAAAAAAAAGGTGTGTATGGAAGGGGTGGAGCGCAAGGAGGAATGGGACCTGATTCGTAAAACCGAGTGCGATTTCATCCAAGGCTATTATTTCTACCATCCGCTGGAGTTGGATGAGTTCTATCAGGTTTTAGAGGAGAAGGGGAAAGGGACAGAGGGATAGCGTGAGGACAAAGGAAGAAAAAGGCGGTACAGATAACCTGCTCCTGCGGAGTTTAGGTACCATTGTCGAAGTACTGCGAGAGGATAACCAACTTTTTTTTGTCGGCCGTGTGGCCAGCTATGACCCAATGAGCCAAGAACTTCGTATCGATCTGCACCGTGGAAAAGAGACGCCTCAGGGTATCCTCTACGGTGCGCCCGTCAAGGTCCAACTTCATGTCAGGGGACAGTGGAACGAACTGCTGATGATCTACGGAAAGGTGCTGATCAGCGCTGTAGACCACTGGCGCATCCAGGTGGAGCACACAGTCGTCTGTGAAGAAACGCGGCGGGCGTTTCGTCAGAAGGTAAAGGTAGAGGGATGTCTGATACGCGACTGTGACAAAGAGGACGGCCCACACTGTATACTCGAGGACATCAGCGTGGTGGGTGTAGGCTTTCATACGAAAGCGGAACTGGAAGTGGGAGATTTGGTGACGCTCCTGCTCCCGCCCTTGACCGAATATGGAAGCCAATATCAGCTTTTGTGTAGAGTAGTCGTGGGGGAAACGTCAGTCAAGCCAGGATACTGGCGTTACGGGTGCAGCTTTGAAAAGCTGGACCAACAGACGGAAGGCCGTCTGCTAAAAGAGATCCTCAAGCTCCAGGCCAGGACTATGAGCCGGGAAAAGATATGAAAATATAAAGAAGGGATATTCCGGATGATATCCGGAATATCCCTTCTATTATACTTCCGTCAGTGCCGCGGGGCGTCCATGATTTGCTTGCAGGCGTATACCACCTGGGTGGTGACCAGGGAGTCATATTTGGCACGATAAAGGCTCATCATGGGGGTAAAAGCACCCTCCGAAAGGACCACATATTTGGCCGGCAGCCGGGAGAGAGCCAGCGCCTGGGCGTCGGCCAGACAGCGGGGACAGTCGCACAGGTGAAAGAGTGTGACATAGCGCTCCAGAGTCTCCTCTACCAGCGGAAGCATCACGTTGATGAACCGGGTGCCGTCAGGCAGGGAGCGGTAATAGGGGAGCGACTGGCTGCTGGTGGCCACAGCAGCGGGCTCGGGGGACGGAGCAGGCGCCTCCTCCTGCGTGATGGAGGACGCTTCGGGCACTGCCTCCTCCTGTACAGCAGGCACCTCCACGGCAGACGATTCCGCCACAGTGGCTGTGTCATGAAGGGGATCAGGCCCGCCGTCTGCCTCTTCAGGCTGCGGTGGAACAGCGGGAGTGGACGAAGAAGCCTCCTCCTGGGTCAGTTCCTCCTGAAGTGCGTCCTCTAATGCGCTGTGGATGGTCTCCTCCAGGGCTTCGTTGTTGGTGCGTGCCACCTCCAGAATGGGAGGGGACAAATGACGTTCCGCCACGGGCGCCGCCGCTTCCGGGGCAGCCGGAGCATCAGATGCGGATGGGGCGCTGGTAGCAGCAGGCTCGGAGGCCGACTCGGTAAGCAGGCTGAGTACGTGATCGGTTTTGCTGCTGCGGGGGTTCTTTTTTCCAGCCATGGTCACACCTCCCTGCTGCCATCAGAAGGAGTAGAGACGGGCCCCATGATCTCAGCGCACAGAGCGAAGAAATCCAGCGCCGGTTTGGAGCGGGGGGCATAGTCCACCACGCTGATGCCGTGGGCAGGCGCCTCAGCAGCGGAGACGCTGGAGTGGATCTTGCTCTCAAAGACCTTGGTGTCCAGCTGGGCGGCGATCCGCTCGGCCAGCTCCAGCATCTCACGGCTCAGGTTGAGCCGGGGGTTGAAACGGTTGAGGAGGATGCCAAGCACCTTCAGCCGGGAGTTGTAGTAGCTGCGAACGCTTCCGATGGTCTCCTTAATCTGGGAAACACCCAACAGGCTCAGCACCTCCGGGGCCATGGGGATAATGAGGCTGTCCGCCGCCACATAGGCGTTTACCGTGAGGATATTCAGCGCGGGAGGCGTATCGATGATGATGTAATCGTAACGATCCTGCACCTTGGAGAGGGCGGTCTTGAGCAGAAACTCACGGCCCGGCTTATTGAACTCCAGCTCGGCGGCAGAGAGGAGAATATTGGAGGGAAGAAGGTCACAGGTCTCTGTGTGGGCGATGATGTCTTGGGGTTCGGCAGCGCCGCGGAAGACGTCATAGACGGTCTGGCAGTGCTCAATATCCAGACCCAGGCTAAAGCCCAGGCTGCCCTGAGGATCTAGATCAACGCCCAGGACCCGGACGCCCTGCTGGTGCAGACAGGAGAGGAGAGCGGCGGCAACGGTGGTCTTCCCCACGCCGCCCTTCTGATTGGTAATGGCTGTAATAATCGCGGACATACCCTGATTTCTCCTTTCCAATGGGAATGTGCCGACGGAAAAACGCCCGATAAAAAAGCGGTGACGGCACTTATTTTCCGGCAATGCCAGACGATATAAGATATAGAAAAGCAAAGGCTTTACAGGAATATGAACCTATTCTACCCAAAACCTGTTTATTTGTCAATCGAGACCTCAACCGGTCGCCAGTGATAAAGGAGTGGAAGCACGATGGCATCGATTTCCAGTCTGATGGGGAGCAGTTCCTCTAGCAGCAGCATTTATGGAAGCAGAAGCAACAATATTATTTCCGGTCTGGCCAGCGGTCTGGATACGGAGACCCTAATTGAGGGCATGGTCCAGAGCTATCAGCAGAAGATCCTTGGCCTGCAGCAGGACCGCACTAAGGTACAGTGGCAGCAAGCGGCCTATCAGAGTATTTCTGATAAGCTGGTAGAATTTTCCCGGAAATACACCTCTTATACCTCCACCACCAACTTGATGAGTAGTTCCTTCTTCAACAACGCGGTCATTACCTCCACCAAAGGCAAATATGCCGACCTGGTGAGCGCTACCGGCAAGAGCAGCAGTGACATCTCCATTCTGGGCGTGTCTCAGTTGGCGTCCGCCGCCCGTTATCAGACCACGGCGGTAAACCTGGGATCAGACGGCTTTACGGCCAAGGGATCCAGTGTGGATCTGAGCAAGCCTATGCTGATCAACAATATGACCGGTACCCTGGACATCAGCTACAATGGCAATATCGACGGCACCAAAGCCGATTATCTCTCCGGAAAGACTTTGTCTGTTACTTTGAACGGCCAGACAAAGACCATCACTCTGGATGTGCAGAAAGACGATGGAAAGGGCAACGAAGCGGTGGCCAAGGCATTGCAGCGCGGCATTGACAATGCCTTTGGTGAAAACCGCGTCAAGGTCGGGCTGGATAACGGCGCCTTTACCTTTACAACGAAGGAGAGCGGCAGCAACTTCTCCATCAAATCGTCCTCTGCCGGCGTGAGTGAAATGATATTTGGTGAGGGGAACAGCACCCTGACCAATTATCTGGACACCTCCAAAACGCTGGGGAGCCTGGGAACATTTGCGGTCGATGCCAATGATCCCACGAAGGCCACCCTTACCTTTAATGGGATCCCAGTGGAGGGAACCGCCACTGCTGTTCCGGAAAGTGACCGCATCAAGAAAGAGGAAGACGGCGTCACATATTGCACGGACAAGCAGGGCAATAAGCTGGATGAGGAGGGCTATCGGATCAACAGCGATGGCGAGCGGCTGTATGACTTCACGCTGACGATCAACGGTGAGTCGCTGACCTTTAACCAGGATACCGCTCTGGAGACGGTGATGAACTCCATCAACTCCAACGCCAATATGGGAGTCAATGTCAGCTACTCCAAGCTGACCAACCAGTTTGTCTTTACCGCCAAAAATACCGGCGCGGCGGAGAAGATCGAGATGGGCGGTGACCTGGCAGGGGCCCTCTTCGTCGGAGATTCCAGCAAATATGAACAGGGCAAGGATGCCATCTTTGCTGCGACGGTAAACGGACACACCCAGACCTTTACCCGCAGCAGCAATTCGGTGGATCTGGATGGGTTGAAGGTAAACCTGGAAGGGACATTCAATACGTTTGATACCTCCAAAACAACCATAGCTGATTTGGGGATCGAAGGTTCTTCTTTGCAGTTTAAGGTGGGGGATCAAGACATTCTCATTGATATCACTGACACCATGACCGTGGCAGATCTGGAGAAGCGAATCCAGGAAAAACTGGGTGAAGGTATGACTTTGCAATATGATCCAGCCACCGGTTATCAGGTGTTGGACAGTAATGGTCAGCAGGTACAGATAACAGCCACAGGAAATGCAGAAGATGCAGAGAAATTCCTAAATCGCGAGTCTATAGATACAAATGCGGAAGCAGTCACCTTCTCCACCAAGACGGACACCGATACCATTGTGGACGCCGTCAAGAAGATGGTGGAGGACTACAATGCCATGGTGACGGAGGTCAAGAAGGCCTACTCAGATACGCCGCTCAAAAAGACGGATGGCTCCCGGTATGAGCCCCTCACTTCCGATGATGAGGAAGGCATGACTGAGAGCGAGATTAAAGCCTATGAGGAAAAGGCCAAGACCGGTATTCTGTTTATGGACAGTGATTTGTCCTCTCTGTACAGCTCTCTGCGTAGTGCCGTTGTGCCCGGTGGTAGCGACGGGTCCTACCTGCGCTCCATCGGCATCAACACCAGCTATTCCGACGGCCTGACCACCATTAGCCTGGATGAGACCGCCCTCCGTGAGGCTCTGGAGAATGACCTGGACGGAGTCCGGAATGCCTTTACCAAGAGCAAGGAGAACGGTTCTGCCACCGACGGCCTGATGACCTCCATCCAGAAGGTGACTGACAAGTATGCTGCCACCACCGGCGCGGTGAAGGGTATCCTCATTGAGAAGGCGGGTTCCCAGTATTCTCCTACTGCGGCTCTGGATAACACCATGCTCAACAAGATGGCGGAGATCGACGAAGAGATCGAAAAGTGGCAGGACAAGATGTCCGACAAGGTGGATTATTACACCAATAAGTTCACCCAGCTGGAGATGCTCATCAATCAGATGAACTCCCAGAGTTCCGCTTTGTTCGGACTGACCAGCGGCTAATGAGTCTGAGGAAAAAGAAAGGACAGCAAAGTGTATGGACATGAGAGGCTATCAGCGCTACCGAGAGGAGTCGCTGAACACTATGACCCAGGGGGAGTTGCTGTTGCTGCTCTATGATGAGCTGGTCAAGCGGTTGAAGCTGGCAGGGTTGGAACTGGACCGGGAGCGGTATCAGGGGTTCGAGGCAGCGGTGGACCGGTCTGTGGAGATCATTCGCTATCTGTCCCAAACCCTGGATCGTAAATACCCTATCAGCGCTAATCTAGACCGATTGTATGACTACTTCTGCTATGAACTCAGCCGGGTCAAGGCCGGGCGGAACAAGACAGAGCTGGATCGGGTCACCAGTATGGTCGCGGAGCTGCGGGACAGCTTCCGACAGGCGGACAGAAACAGCGCGGCAGTCTGAAGAGGACGAGTAGGATGGACGAAAAGGTCATCGCAGCGGCCGTTGCCACGGAGCGGAAACGCTATACTGTCCTCACCGAGGTCATGGAGATAACTAAGGAATTGAGCGACGCCTTTCAGCGACAGGACCAGGTGTCTGTGCGGTTATTTTTGAGCATGCGCCAGGAACCGATCAATCAGCTCAGAGAGTATCAGGCCATTCAGCGCAAACGGTGTGCGTCTCTTCCTGATGAGGAGAGCGAGGTCCTCTGGAAGGTCCTGACGGGCGAGGGCAGTGGGGATGGTTCGGAGCAGCTCAAAGCCCTAGAGAAGCTGGCCGGACAGAACCGGAACCTGCTGGAGCGAGTCCAGGAGGCAGATCGGCAGATCAGCATGAAACTGGGTGGGAAAAAGTCCTACTACACCCAACGGAAAGAGCGAGGATAGGAGAAAGTCCTCTGTACGCATGAAAATTCCCCTGCCGGCGGGGCGCGCCGGCAGGGGAATCGTGCGTTATGACTGCTATGAGATGGTGTCCACGGTGGAAATACACCATAGTGGGGCGCCTGAGCTGCGGGTGGCCGAGAGCTCGTCAATGATGAGTTGGGGGTCCCAGGCAGTGAGACTGCGTTCCCGGCTGTTTGGGTCGGCTACCAGTATCTTCCCTTCCAGAGTGAGTCCCCGGAGGAGGATGAAGTGCCCGCTGGAGGTGAAGTGTCCCCGGGTCATCAGTGCCACAAAGAGCTGTCCGGAGGCCAGGGCCTGGGAGAGCGCGTCTGCCGTCAGAGCGGTCCAGGGTGCGGCCTTCAGCCCATAGGCAGACGCCGCGGCTTGGATCAGGCTGTTATAAGAGCCGCTGCCCGGTGCACAGTATCCGGATTCATAGGCCCACTGGGCCATGGTGGACGGGTCCACCATTTGGCTGGTGAGACTGGAGACCACCATGGCCATGGCGGTGGGGCCGCAACCATATCCGCCGATGTTGTCCGGCCCGTAGGGCGCGGAGGCCCAGGGCTCCTCACCCTGGTTGAAGTAGACGATTTCCACGTTGCCTCCGGTGAGGACTTCATGGCCGTTGCGCTGAACAAACTCTGTGATGGCGGGGTCTTCCATGGGCTGGGTATTTTCCAGGGCCGGATCACCGGCCAGCTGCTCCTCCGGGGCCTCCTCCTGCTCAGCGGGAGTGGGGATGTGCTGTACGGCGGACTCCAGGAGAGCGGAGCCAGCGGAACGGATCCGCTCTGCGGCAGCGACCACCGGCGCCGTGATACGCTGGAAGAGGTCCGGTGCGGCGAAACGGCATACCAGCAGTTCCGCGCTGGCGACGCACACCAGGGCTAAGCACACCACCAGGAAGATTTTTTTGCCAGGACCTTTTTTGGAGGACAAGGGAAACACCTCGGAACATTCAGACTGTATTTGAAGATTATAACAGAAGTTTGGCCGGTTGTATACAGAAAGAGAGGCGCCATATGCCTGAGATACGCCTGGAGAAGATTACAAAATTTCACAAACAGGAGAGACGGCAAGTGGCGGCTATCCGGGACGTGGACCTCACTGTCAAGCAAGGAGAGTTTCTCTTTGTGACGGGGAGCAGTGGTGCAGGAAAGTCGACGCTGTTGCGGCTCATCACGGGAGACCTCCAGCCCAGCCGCGGCAGCGTGTATCTGGATGGGGCCAGCCGCACCCGCCTCTCCCGGCGGTTCCGGGAGCGGATGATGTTCGGCTATGTGCCTCAGATTTCTCAGTTAATGCGGCGGCGGACCATACGGGAGAATCTGACGGCCATTGCTATGATTAGAGGTGGCCGGAAGCATGGCCCTGTGGAAGAGCGAGTCCAGAAGGCGCTCAGCATGGTGGGACTCCCCGGAGTGGAGAATCGATATCCGGTGGAGCTATCCCAAGGGGAGTGCCGCCGGGTGGAACTAGCCCGGGCCATGATCAACAGCCCAGCGGTGCTGGTGCTGGACGAGCTGACCGCCAACCAGGATGAGGATACCATCTGGGACCTCTTCCACCTGTTGGAGGAGCTTAACCATCGAGGGACCACCATCATCATGGCCACCCACGCCAAGCCCTTTGTCAACATGCTGCGCAAGCGGGTGGTGACCCTTGTGGACGGACAGGTCTTTGCCGACGTGGAGAAGGGGCGGTACGGCGACGTGGGGGGGGGGGGGGGGGGGGGGGGGGGGGGGGGGGGGGGGGGTGGGGGGGGGGGGGGGGGGGGGGGGGGGGGGGGGGGGGGGGCCCCCCCCCCCCCCCCCCCCGGAGGGAACGGAACAATAGAGAAAGGCGGGAAGGACATGTCAGAGACGAAGACGCCCGGCGGGGTCCAGACGGAGGAGCTCATCTACGCTCTGGATGTGGGGACCAGGAGCGTCATCGGCATGGTGGGCCGGGCCGAAAACGGTCGGGTTCGGGTGCTGGCGGTGGAGAAGCAGCCCCACCCCAGGCGGGCTATGCTGGACGGCCAGATCGAGGACATCGCCCAGGTGGCTCAGGTGGTGGAGCAGGTGACGCACCGGCTGGAGGAGCGTATGGGTCTGAAGCTGGAGCGGGCCTGTGTGGCGGCGGCCGGCCGTGCGTTGCGTACCGAGCAGGGCCATGGCGCGCTGGAGCTGCCTGAGACTGGAAAACTTGGAGAGGAGCAGCTGGGCCAGTTGGAGGCGGCGGCAGTGGCCGATGCCGAGCAGCACCTCCGTGAGGGGGAGGACCAGGAGCAGCGGCTCTTCCTGGTGGGCCATACCGTCACCCGATTCCTACTGGACGGCTACCCCATGACCAGTCTTTTGGGCCACACAGGGCGGAATATCGAGGCCGACGTGGTGGCTACCTTCCTGCCCGGCGAGGTGGTGGATAGCCTGTACGCCGTGCTGCGGGAGGCCGGACTGGAGGTGGCCAGCCTGACGCTGGAGCCCATTGCCGCCCTCAACGCCGCCATCCCCACCGAGCTGCGACTGCTGAACCTGGCCCTGGTGGACATCGGTGCTGGCACCTCCGACATCGCCATTTGCCGGGAGGGCAGTGTGGTGGGCTACACCATGGCCACCGTGGCGGGGGATGAGATCACCGAGGCCCTCATGCGGACCTATCTGGTGGACTACCACACCGCCGAGGAGATGAAGGCGGCCCTAGGCCGGAGCGAGACCATCACCTTTACCGATATCCTGGGCATGGAGCAGACCTGTGGGGCGGAGGAGGTATTGGCCGCTGCTGATAAAGCCGGACAGTCCCTGGTGGATGAGGTGGCTGCCCGGGTGCTGGAGCTCAACGGAGGCGCCCCTTCGGCCCTCTTCCTGGCTGGCGGTGGCAGCAAGCTCTCCTCTCTGCGGGAAAAGATGGCCCAGGCCCTGGGTATGGATCCCAGACGGGTGGCCCTGGCAGGCGCCCATTTCAAGACCAGTGCCTTCTCCGACACGGTGGAGCTGGAAGATCCAGAGTACACTACCCCTCTGGGGATTGCGGTGTCCGCGGGCCTGGGGCTCATCAGTGACAGCTACCGTATCCTCCTCAACGACCGGCCGGCTAAACTCTTCCGGAATGGCCGTCTGACGTTACTGGAGCTGCTGATGATGAACGGCTACGGCTACCGGGACCTGCTGGGCCGGAACGGAAAGAGCGCGGTGCTGGAAGTGGATGGCCGGCGGCTGGTCTTCCATGGCGAGCCATCCCAACCCGCTGTGCTGGAGGTCAACGGAGCATCCGCCCGGCCCTCCGACGTGGTCCACGCCGGAGATAAGATCTGCTTTGCCCCGGCCACGGCCGGTGCCGACCGGAAGGTGCTGGCCCGGGAGGTGCTGGAACGTTTGGGTGCGGACTGCCTCCTGGCCGACGGGGTGCCGCTGGCCCCAGAGGACGAGGTCCCCGCGGGAGTACGGCTGGAGACGGGTTCCGCGCCGACTGCCGCCCCAGAGCCGGAGGCCACAACGGTCAGTAGGCCGGAGCCTCAGGCGGCGGAGGGCTGCCGCCTGATCCTCAACGGCCGCACGCTGCTGCTGCCCCCCAAGCCGGAGGGCGGGCCCTATTATCTCATGGATCTCCTGGAGCGCTCCGGCATTGACTTTGAGCACCTGGACCGGCCGGTCCGCCTGGCGGTCAATGGCCAGGCCGGCGCGTTCCAACAGGTGCTCCGGCCTGGCGATCAGGTGGAGATCCGATATGAATCGTAAAAAGGATGTGGCGGTTTTGAACCGATGGAAGATACGGCTGCCCCTAATAAGCCTTGCGCTGTTGCTAACCCTGAGCGGGTGCGGTGGCGGAGGAGGGGCAGAGATGCCCGAGACCTACGCCGTGGGAGATGACAGCCTGCCCGCCTTGGGCACAGTGGGCGGCCCTGGAGCGGAAGGGACTACCTTCACCACAGAGGAGAGCGAAGAAGGAGAGCCCGTCACCTATGTGTATGGCGGCCTGGTCTCCGGCGGCGCGGAGGCAGAAATATATGTGGATGCCCTGACGGCGGACGGGACGTGCTCGGTGATTGACGAGTCGGGCGTCATCCAGGACCCGCCGGACTTCACGGCGGAAGAGGGCTCTGTCTTAGTGGGCAAGAACACTCAGGCAGGGGACGGTATCCTCCAGGTGGCGCTCCAGTGGACGGCGGATAGCTGCACCGTTACCGTGTCGGTGGCGGAGGGACTCCAGGTCACAGAACCCCAGGACGAGCCTACCATTACTGTGACCCAGGCGGTGGACAGCATTGAGTCCATGTCTCCCACCCAGCTGGGCCTGGAGGGCACTTCTATGGCGGACTATTTGGTCTATCCCCAGGACGGCTATGTGCTGGTGGACGGAGAGGCCTGCTACCAGATGAATGTCTACAACCAAGATCACTCCATCCAGGAGACCTGCATGCTCACCTTGGATGGGAAGACCCTCTACCGTCTGAACCGGGAGACCGGGCAGGTAGAAAAGGTTAACGGATAAACGGATAAAAAAGGGAGGAAGTCCGTCATCGGACCTCCTCCCTTTTTTATGCCTGACGAGCGGTCAGCCCAGCAGGGCGGACAGGTCGATCATGGCCTGGGTCTCCTTTGCACCCAAGTCGGCCAGAATCTGGGTCTGTGCCCGGATAGCGGCCTCATAGACGGCGATCTCCTGGGTGAAGTCGCCGCCGGTCTCCTCGTAGCGGATGAAGAGACTGCGGGTGGCAGCGTCCACGTCAGCCTTAGTGAAGCCAATGTCGGTGCCCCAGTAGAGGTTGTCCTGGTTGTCCTCTCCCCAGAGCATGTCGTCCTGGATGGCGATGACCTCGGGGGAGAAGTACATGGCGTACCACTCCAGCACGTTGTTCACGGTCCAGGCGTACTCGTCCACGGCGGTGGCCACGTCGCCGGTCTCCAGGCAGGCAATGATATCCCGGCAGAGCTGGATGTTCTCCTGGGGGGCCTCGTGGGGGACGATGGGCCGCTCATACATGAGACCCAGCAGGTTCTTCTGGGCAAACTGGAAGGCGGCGAGGTTTTTGGCGGTCAACTCACGGCCCTGGGCCCACAGCTCAGCCATGGCGGCGGTGTCACCCTCAGCCACGGCGGCAGCGTGGTCGTTGTTGACCTGCTTGACCTGGTCGGCCATGGTCTGGGCGGAGATGTTGAGCTCCTCCAGGGCGGCCTTGTAGGCCTCCACATCCATACCAGCCTCTGCCATCAGCGCCTCGTCCATGGAGGAGAGGATGCGGTCATACTGGGCGGTGAAGTCCAGGTAGAGGGCGGGGGTCTGGTCGATGTACATGGCCAGAGCGCCGTAGTACTTCAGGTTGAAGTCCATGACAGCCTCGTTATAGGTGTCGGGGGTGTCGTACTGGCTGTGGTAGATGTCCACGTAGAAGGGGAAGACGGTCTCCATGTCCTTCTGGAGGAGGAAACCGTTCACCGTGGAAGGTACGCCGGCGGCGTAGTAGGAGAAGTCGTCGGAGTAGGTGTAGGTCTGGTAGCCCTCTGTCAGGATGCCGTCGGGGAAGCAGCCCTCTGGGTCAGGGGAGTAGGGGTACTCGTTGGCGAAGTAGTCCAGCATGGCGTACATCTCGGGGGCGGAGTAGGTGCTGGTGTAGGTGTCGAACTCGTAGGCGGGCAGCTCGAAGTTGAGGAAGGCCAGGGTCTTGCCCACCCACTCGGGGTGGACGTTATTGATCATCTCCCAGGCGCCCACGGTCCAGTCGTACTGGGTGTAGGAGGAGCCCCACTCCTCGGCGCCGTGGAGGCAGAAGACGATGTCGTTCTCGGGCTGGTAGCCGGAGTCGATCATGCCCTTGGCCATGGCCAGCACCAGACCCACGGCGCAGTTGTCGTCCTGGAAGCCGGTGAAGTGGACGTCGTAATGGCCGCCCACAATGATCTGGTAGTCGGAGGACTTGCCGGGGATACGGCCCAGGATGTTGTAGGTGGTGCCGTCCTCACTGACCTCGTTGTCCACCACCAGGGTGGCGGTGACAGGGCCGTCGGCCAGCTTGGCCTGGATGGCCTGGGAGTCGGCAAGGCCGATGGACAGGGTGGGGATAGCGGTGGGGCCGCAGATGTCCTGGCAGTTGAGGGCATCATCGGCCACCTGGGCAAAGCCGCCCACGTTGGCAGCCAGGATGGCGGCAGCGCCCTGGTGCTGGGCCTCCAGCATGGGATAGGTGATCCACCAGTTGCTGCGCTGGTCGATGTCGATGAGGACGATTTTGCCCGTCACGTCCAGGCCCTCGTAGTCCCACATGGTGCCGTCACCCACATAGACGATCTCGGCGGTGAGGCCCTCGGCGGGGGTGGAGGCGGTGGCGTAGGAGTAGACGGTGTATTTCTCGCCGTCCACGGTGAGGCTGGCGCCGTTGAACTGCCAGCGGTCGCAGTCGGCGGACGCCTTCTCCACGTCGGAGAGGCCGATTTCCTCCATGAGGCCGGCCAGGTAGTCGGCGGTGGCATGCTCGGCGTCGCTGCCGGCGTTCCGGCCGCCCAGCTCGGAGTTGAAGAAGTCGGGGTTGGTGCTCAGCTCCAGGGCCACGTCGTAGGCGTAGTCGGCGGAGGCGGCGGAGAGAAAGCTCTCGTAGGCGGCGCCGGGGTCATTGGCGGTGGGGACCTCGCCGGTAGGGGCGGGGGTGGTCTGGGCCGTGGTGCCGCAGGCGGCCAGGCCGGAGATCAGGCCCAGGGTCAGAAGCAGCGCGGTGAGTCGTCTTTTCAATTCTGTGTTCCTCCTCAAAGCATCTCTTTCTATAAACAGCCCTGCCGGGCCGTTTACCGGCTGGGAGGCGCACCGCAAAGAGAAGTGAGGATAAAAAAGGCGGTGCGCCGGAAAGCGCACCGCCTGTGAAGGGCGTAGCTCCGCACAGGGAGCCGCCATAGTGTGTCAAGAGGGATACGCCGGGCCGGAGGGGGCGCCGGGTATCAGTGCCGTGGTTGGGCCGCCGGGAGGGTGGCTTCCGCACAGGAGCACCGGGTGCAAAGATGACTTTTCCACTCTTATTGACCATTTCACAAGTTGATGCGTTTTCCAACTTATAAAACCTGAGCGTCCATACGCTCAATCAATAAGGCAACAAAAGTTGCCAATCCGTACCCGCGGTACGGTCCCCGGCTCTTCGACGGGTTTTCGGCATTTGACCCGGCCGTCCGTGTAGCCTTGGCTCCCCAGGCAGAGGAGCGGTCAAAATCTTTGATCAGATGACTCCAATCAGAAGCCGCATCAAGCGGCAGGAGGTAGCATACCATTTTTTGCATGAAAATGCAAGCATTTTTTTCGCAGCCAAATCATGGGGCAGATTCCGGCGTGATTCGGTCGGCGTCGGTGATGGGGCGGAGCACCCGACAGGGGTTCCCCGCCGCCACCACGCCGGGAGGAATGTCGTGGGTGACGACACTCCCCGCCCCGATAACGCTGCCGCTGCCGATGGTGACCCCCTGTAGGATCACCACGTTGCCACCCAGCCACACGTCGTCCCCCAGGGTGATGGGGAGGGCCCGTTCCAGGCCCAGGGCCCGCTGGGCGGCGTTCAGGGGGTGGTTGGCCGTGTAGAGCCCGCAGTTGGGACCCAGGAAACAGTTTTTGCCCAGGGTAATAGGGGCGCCGTCCATGAGGTAGACCCCGTGGTTGAGAAAGCTGCCGTCACCAATACGGCAGTTGGCGCCATAGTCGGCGTAGAAAGGGGAGAGGATGGTGACGTCCTTTCCCAACCCGGGAATCAGGGCACGGAGCAGGGTTTGCCGTGTTTCGGTGTCTCCCGGCGCCGCGGTGTTGAAGGAGGCACAGAGCTCCTCTGCTTTTGTACGGGCGGCGAGGAGCTCGGGGTCAAAGTTGGCGTCGTACCAGAGGCCGGCGTCCATTTTTTCCTTCTCCGTCATGGGGACTGCCTCCTTACAGGTTCATGATGAGGGGCACCAGCACGGGGACAGCGAAGGAGAGGATGACCCCGGAGACAAAGGAGTAGATGGTGATGCGCTCATGGGTGGAGCCCACCACCACGGGGAGCACCGTGTCCATGGCGGCGGCGCCGGGAAGGGCGACGCACTCGATGAAGCCTAAGCGCTTGGCCACAATGGGGATGAGAAGGATGGAACCCACCTCCCGCATGACGTTGGAGAGGAATGCCACGGCGGAGAGGGTGGCGGAGTAGGAGGAGAGAAGCATGGGGGCCAGGGAGTACCAGCCGAAGCCGGCGCTGGCAGCCATGGTCTCCTGGGCGCTGAGGGGGAGGAGGAGGCTGCCCAGGGCAGCAAAGGCCAGGGTGCCCACAGCCACGGCCACGGGGATGAGGAGGACCTTAAGGCCGGCGGCTTTGATGTCCCGCCACACGTTGCCCTGCCGGCCCATGTCCACGCCCACCAGGAAGAGAATGAGGCACAGCCCCACAGTGATGAGGGTGCCGCAGTGCTGGGCCAGAGATTGGGGGATGAATAGGTAGCCCGCGGCGATGCCGCCCAGGACGGCGCCGATGATCCAGCCGGTCATGCCCCCTTCACCTCCTCCTTGTTCTCCTCCCGCTGGGAGGAGGTTCGTCCCTGGCTGTCCAGGCCCAACAGGCGGCGGACCAGGGTGACGGCCAGCAGGGAGCCGGCCAGGGCAAAGACGGTGATGACCAGGGCAGAGAGGCCAATCTCACCCAGGGAGGAGATGACCTTGTCGTCGGCGCCGATCTCCACCCCCAGAACGGCAATGAGGGCGATAAGGGCCACGGACTGGAGTCGGCCCAGCCAGGAGAGTTTCCGGGTCCGGACCGATTTGCGGGAGCCCACAAGGACGCCCAGCGCCAGCATCCCGATGTAGAGGAGCAGGCTGAAATCCATATACTGCACAGTGGTGCCTCCTGTTCTTTTGATGGGGCATCCCATTCCCGGGGGACGCCCACCCATTCCCAAGGAATAAGGTACCAGATATGACGGCCCATTGCAACAGGTAAAAGCGCGGGATGCGCCGCGGATTAGACAGAGCCGCCCCATAGGATAAAATTTTTCTAACTACTTTACATTACGATGTAGTCGTGGTATAGTTATCTCATGAGGTGAGGTAGTTGCAGATTGCCCACGATATGCTCTACGGCTACACAGACGGGATTCTCCTGTGCTGTCTCATGAGGGGAGACACCTACGGCTATGAGATCAACCGGAGCATCTCGCAGAAAACCGAAGGCCGCTTCGAGCTGAAGGAGGCCACCCTCTATACCGCCCTGCGCCGGCTTGAGCACGAAGGGTGTATCCGTTCCTACTGGGGAAGCGACAAAAGCGGTGGTCCCAGGCGGAGGTACTACTCCATCACCGATGAGGGGCGGGCCTGGCTGAGGCGGCGGCAGCGGGAGTGGGCCGACATGCAGGAGCTGATCGGCCTGTTGTTAACGGATTAGAAGGGGGAAACGCTATGGAATATCAGGAGAAACTGCGTACCTACATCGAAGCTGTGTTTCAGGATCTGCCCGACTCGGAGGAGCTCCGAGGCACCCGGGATGAACTGTCCGCCGACCTGTTGGACCGCTACGCGCAGGCCCTCTCTGATGGCGAAGCGCCGGAGCGGGCCTACCAGACGGCCTTGAACAGCCTGGGCAATCTGTCTGAACTGGTGGAGGCCCTGGGCGGACAGGCGCAGCTGACGCCCCGGGAAGGTGAACCGGCCCCCCATCCGCCTGCACCCCCGGAGCACGGGCCGGGCCACCCCCATCCGCCTGCGCCCCAGGAGCACAGCCCTGGCCACCCCCATCCGCCTGCACCTCCGGAGCACGGGCCTGGCCACCCCCATCCGCCTGCGCCCCCGGAGCACGGGCCTGGCCACCCCCATCCGCCTGCGCCTCCGGAGCACGGGCCTGGCCACCCCCATCCGCCTGCGCCCCCGGAGCACGGGCTGGGCCACCCCCATCCGCCTGCGCCCCCGGAGCACGGGCCGGGCCACCCCCATCCGCCTGTACCCCCGGAGCACGGGCCTGGCCACCCCCATCCACCTGCACCCCCGGAACATGGGCCGGGCCGCCCCAGGTAGACTTAGAAGATTTTTCCTTTTCATTGATATGCATGACATTAAATGGTAAAATAAATATGATTACAACTCTCCGCAGCTGGGAGCGCGGACGCAACAATGGATGGAAGGATGGTTGAACATGAAAAAACTGCTCTGGCTGATCCCGATGGTCGCACTGGCCACCGGCCTGACAATTACAGCCTCCGCAGCCCCCGGGGGACCCAAGGCCGACCCGGCTGCCCGTCCCCAGGATCTCTCCATGGCTGCTGCGCTCCCGGCGGGAACCGTAGCCTCCACCGGTACCCTGCCCTCCTTTTCCCTCCCGGACGTCAGCCAGTATACCGACCTGAGCGCCGAGGAGCTATGGAGTCAGTTTGCCCAGGCGGAGGCCTATAAAAAGCTCTATGAGCTCCAGGAAAAGGCTATCCGCGACCAGCTCCGGCTGCTGGAAGGGCCCGGCGCCCTCTGCTACTATGATTCGGACAGCGAAGGGGCCTCCTCTGCATATGCCCAGCTTTTAGAGCTGCAGAGCGAGCAGGCCGAGCTCAAGGTCCAGAAGGAGCAGTATGAGTGGCAGAAGAAGCAGGCAGAGAGCTATCTGAAGCTGACTGGAGCCAAGCTGGGCAAGGCCGAGCTGGAATATGCCCTATACGCCGGGCTGTTGCCCCCGTCTGGTCTGGGCTATGAGGAGCTTTATGCCCAGTGCTGTTCCCTGCAGCTCCAGGAGCAGCAGCTGGAGCTGGAGAAGAAGAAGCTGGAATACCAGTACCAGATGGGACAGCTCACCGACAGCGATTTCGTCAGTCAGTACGCTTCCGCCGTCCGTAAGAAGGAGTCGGTGAAGGCCCAGCGGGAGCGGTATGACGCTGAGCTCCAGTCCATCATCGGCGTGGCCGGTCCGGGACTGGCGTTGCCGCGGTTGCCTTGAGTCCCGCATTGTCCCGGATGATCGGGACCCAAAACAGGTGTAAAAAAAGATAGGTTGGACGCCCGACAAGGGGCGCCCAACCTATCTTTTTCTATATGAGAAGCATTTCGCATTTGCGTCCGTGGCCGGCTCTCTGCGCACTGGGTCGAAATGTCCCCCTGGGGTCAGATGACGGTCTTGGTTTTCCAGCGGCCACTGAGGAAACGGATGAGGAAGACCACGGCCCGGACGATCCAGTCGATGAACATGGCCACCCACACGCCCAGCAGGCCGATCTGGGGCACCAGCAGGTAGGAAAAGCCGATGCGGAAGATCCACATGGAGCACATGGAGACGATCATGGTGAACTTGGCGTCGCCGGAGGCGCGGAGGGCGTTGGGTAGAGTGAAGGACATGGGCCAGAAGATGAGGTCGAAGACGGCACACCACCGGAGGACCTGGATGGCCATGACGGCGGCACCGGGGGTGAGGCCGAAGAGACCCACCACGGGGGCGGCGCAGAAGAAGAGAAGGACGCTGAGACTGCCCATGGCCAGGTAGACGATGATCATGAGCTTCCGGGTGTAACGCACAGCCTGTTTGGAGTCACCGGCGCCCATGCACTGACCTACCACAGTGATGAGAGAGAGGGAGATGGCATTGCCGGGCACGTTGACCACGCCGGCCACAGAGTTGGCGATGGCGTTGGCGGCGGTGGCGGAGGTACCCAGGGGGGTGACCAGTCCCAGCACCAGTAGCTTGCCGATCTGGAACATACCGTTTTCCAGGCCGTTGGGGACGCCGATGCGGAGAATTTTCTTCACCAGCTGTCCCCGAAATTCAAATTGGAGCAGGTGGTCGATGTGGATGCGGTGGCCGCTCTGGCAAATGAGCCAGGTCATGAGTACTGCCCCAGCCAGCCGGGAGAAGAGGGTGCCGAAGCCGGCACCCGCCACGCCGATATCGGCACCGTAAATGAGGATGGCGTTGAGGCCAATGTTGACAACATTCATCAGCAGGGAGGCCAGCATAGACACCTTGCTATTGCCCATGGCCCGAAAGAGGGCAGCGCCGGCGTTGTAGATGGCCAACAGGGGATAGGAGATGGCAGTGAGGAGGAAATAGGTCATGGCGGCCTCCATCACGTTGTCGTCCAGGTGGCCAAAGACCAGTCGGAGGATGGGCTCCCGGAAGAGAAGACAGATGGCCATGGTGGCCGCTGACAGGGCGCCGATGGCGTAGAAGAGCTGTTTGGCGGCGGAGCAGGCGTTTTGCTCGTCGCGGGAGCCCAGATACTGGGCCGCCACCACCGCGCCGCCGGTGGCCAGGGCGGAAAAGACGTTGATGAGCAGGGTACTGATGTTGTCCACCAGCGAGACACCGGAGACAGCGTGCTCACCTACCGAGGTTACCATAATGGTATCGGCCATACCGATAGTCATGGCCAAAAACTGCTCTACAACCAGTGGAATAATGAGCCGCCGCAGAGCGTCAGCGGAAAAAAGAGGGGCCCTTTCCGGGGTCCGAAGCGTCGTCTGTGCTTGCGCCGCCATATGCTGCCTCCCCAATACAGAACGTTATCGGAACAAAACTACATTTTACCACAGGCTTACAGAAATACAACGTAGATTTTACACAAAAAAATCCGGCAGACCCAGCCCGGGACTGGCGGGGTCTGCCGGAGACGGACTCAGCGGTTCAAATAGCCCCCGACCACCTGATTGGGGTATAGCGAACGGTCTCCGCCGGTGCCGGTTTCGGCCAGAAGGAGGAGCTCGTCGTCGAAGTGGACGCCGTGGGCGAACCACACGTCGGGCCCCACCCAGCCCAGGGACTCCATGTACTGCAAGGGGCGCATGCCGAATTTTTCGGTGGTGAACTGCACCTTATCCTTTGTCTGGGACAGTTGGGTGTGGAGCCGCACACTCAGGCTCCGGGCTGGCCTTGAGGTCTCCCGCCGCAGGTCGCCGGAGGCGGAGAAGGGAGAGCAGGGGGAGGGGGCGTGCCACACCCGGAAGAGCCGCTCCGAGTCGGCTAAAATCTCGTCGATGGTCTGTACCACGGAGTCGGGGGACAGGCCGCCGTCCCTCTGGGAGAGGTTACCGGCATCCCTAGGAAAGACGTAATGGTGGTCAAAGCAGGTGGTACAGCCGGTCTTGAGGAGCTCAACCAGGTCGGTGAGGGCGGACCAGGTCACCACCTCCTCGTCCAAGCCCTTCCAAACCTCGTAGAGGGTGACCAGCCAGGGGAAGAGCTCCATTTTCTGAACCTCGGGCAGGTTCCGGGAGAAGATCTGGTAGAGGTGGTGGTGGGTGTTGATGAGGCCGGGGTAGTCTGCCATGGAGGAGGTGTCCAGCACCGTGTCGGCCTGGTGGTAGTGGGGTCTGATGGAGACGATGACGCTATCCCGGATGAAGAGATTCACCCACGCGTAGAGTGTGTCATCGTCGTCGCAGGAGACCACGAACCGGGCGTTTTTTGATGAGCAGGGTAGATAATATCCAGGACCTCCTTTGAAGAAAAAGACGGTCGAAACAGGTCATATCTACGTAGGCTGATAGGAGACCTCCCAGAGGTCGTCCACCTGGAAGGTGAAGGACTCACTGGCGGCCTGGAACGCGGCGGCGTCCAAATAGACGGAGAAGATCTCGTCCGGTCCCTGTCCTGCGATATGGACGGCGTCGGGCCAGGGGGAATGGTCTACCTCTGCCTCAGTGCTGCTGAGCCCCAGGCTCCGTGTGGAGCCGCCCTGACCGTCGGGCAGATAGGGCAGAAGGAGAGAGCCGCAGCTGGAGGGCTCATACTGGAAATGGAAGGAGGCCCAGAGCAGGTCGGGCGTCCTTCCGTTGGCGTAGCAGAGGGTGTTCAGATAGAGGCTGGAGCTGCCGTCGCTCCATAAAAGAAGGTCCAGGTTGTCGGAGGCCTCAAAGGCCTCTGCCTCCTGTGGAAAGCCGTCCGGCAGCAGCTTCTTGGGGATGGTGACGGACAGGCTCAGTTCGGAACAGCCGGTGATGGTATAGCCCTCCTGGTACAGGATGCAGTCCAGACGGGATGGCCTGTTCCAGAGAAAGAAGGCCGCAAGCAGCAAAACAAGGGCCGCCAAAAGCAGAAAGAACATGACACGCTTTTGTCTGTACTGGGACACGAGGATCCCCCCTTCTATGGGTCCAGTATAACATGAAGGGTATGGGAGCGCAACAAAAGAGAGAGGCGCCGGAGTTGTGGCCCGCCCCCTGGAAGGTGTACGGTTATTCCTCAGAAATGGTGTAGCCGCTCAGATCGATGCGGAAGGTGCAGGTGGCCACGGCGATGTCCTTCCCCTCCTCAGTCTTGAGGAAGGAGAGAGTGTAGTCGTAGATGCCGCCGTCGGTCATCTGGTAGAGGCCGTCGGCCTCCTTGGCAAAGACGGCGCCCCACTTGAAGAAGTAGCGATCCTCGCTCTTGGTCCACCAGCCGGAGCCCTCCTCGGCACCGGTCTGGCTGGAGACGGCCCAGGTGGTGGGGGAGCCGCCGTTGATGGTGCGCACGATCTTGTCGAACTGGAGGGTGCTGTCGCCCAGGGCCTGGGGAATGGAGAAGTAGACGGTGTACTCCCCGCCGCCGCCCATGGAGGCCACCTGGGACTGGGTCAGGGTGCCGGAGCCGCCGTTCTGGACCAGGGCGGTGCTCTCGTCAAAGGAGAGGCCGGTCTCGGTGGAGGTCACCCCCTCGGGCAGCTGGTGGGTGGAGATCACCACGTCGGTGAGGGTGACGGGGGCCTGGACATCGGGCTCCTGCTCGTCGTCCTCGTCCTGGCCGCCGCCGCCCTGGCCGTTCTCGCCGTCCTGGTCGTCGCCGGTCCCAGGCTGCTCGTCCTCCACCACGGGGTTGCCCTCACTGTCGGTGGGAGCGTCCACGTCCTCGTCCACCTCAATGGCGCCGGGCTTGTTGCCGTCCAGCACCACGCCGCCGGCTTGGATCAGGGCCTTGTCGATGGCACCCTGGTTGTCCACCTCCACGGCGGCCCGGGCGGTGAGGGTGCCGATGGAGGCCTCCTCCGCCACGGCCACGGTGTTCTCGCCGCCGTCTACGGCCACCTGGGCGGCCTTGGAGCCCTTGCCCAGAGTGAGGGCGTTCCCGTCCCCAGTGAGGGCCACCTCGCCCTGGACCTCGGTGCCGGTGAGGGAGACATCGGCGCCGCCGGTCTCCACCAGCAGGTCGCCCTTCAGGGTGGAGTCCTCCACGGTGAGGGTGGTCTCCCCGGCCTTGGGGGCGAGGAGTAGGCTGCCGGTGATCTGGGCCTCCTTTACGGCAACGCCGTCGGCGGCCACCAGGAGAATACCGTCCACGTCGCCGGTGATTTCGGCGTCCTTCTCGGTAACGTACTCGGCCACGGCGTTGTCCAGCACCGTAACCACGGAGGCCCGGGTGATGTTGGCCCCCAGGGCCAGGGTGTCGTTGCCCACCCCCTGGATGATACCGGCCTTGGCCATGGAGTCGATGTAGCCGGCGGACCACTCGGCGGCGGAGTCGCCGTCCACGAAGCTGTTCAGATTGGGGGCCTCGGAGGGGCGGATACCCAGGGCACGGGCAAAGAGGACGGTGGCCCGCTCACGGCTCATGAGCTCATCGGCGTTGCAGTTGACGCCGTCCCCCTCCAGGATGCCGGCGGCGGTGAGCTGGAGGATGTAGGGGGCGTACCACTCGTCGCCCTTCAGGTCGGCGTAGTGGTTCTCCGCCTGCTTGGTGTAGCCCATGGTGCGGCTGAGGAGGGCGGCGAATTCGCTCACCATCATGGCGTCGTCGGGGCGCATGCCACGGTCGTCCCCCTCCACGATGCCGTAGCCGTGCCAGCGCTGGAAGGCGGACTGGCTCCAGTGGCCGTTGAGCTCGGGGAGGCTGTCGGCCTTGGCGGCACCGGCCTGGGGGGCGGTGAGGGAGGCGGTGAGGGTCAGGGCCAGAAGGGCCGCGGGGATCTTTCGCATGGTGATGCTCCTTTGTGTGTTTATCAAGTGGAAAAAGCGGGGCTCCGCCGTAGGAGACTCCGCCCGGCCGCAGCGCCGGCCCGGTGGACCGGCACGCTGGCTGTGGCGATAAGGATACTAAATCACTAGGCTTTTTTCAAGTTTGAAGTTCTGGAAAGAGAGGAAAGGGTTGCTGGACAGAGCCATTTTACCGCCCGGAAGGGAACTTTTTGGGTAAAACTGCGTCTGAAGGGATAAAAGAACCGGCTTTGCGCCCGTCGGGAAGGAGGCCGTCCCATGAAGCTCCGTGCCCTGCCCCTCTACGCCGCCACCCACCTCTGGATGGACTTTGCCTGTGCCCTGCTGGTCCTGGGGCGGCTGGAGGGGGGCGGCGACGCCGTCACGGCTCTGCTGCTCTATAACTGCTTCGCCTTTGCCGTCCAGATGCCGGTGGGCCTGATGGCCGACGCCCTGGGGGGCGGGGAGCGGCTCACCGCCCTGGGCTGCGGCCTCACCGCCCTGGCCTGGGGGCTGCCCGGCCTGCGCCCCGCCGCCGTCTGCGCCGGGCTGGGAAACGCCTGCTTCCACGTGGGGGGCGGGCTCTATACCCTTAATGGCAGCGGGAAATGCGGTCCCCTGGGCCTCTTTGTCGCGCCGGGGACTCTGGGCGTCGCCCTGGGCACCCTGCTTGCCGCCGGAGACGCCCTTCCCGCCCTGGCGGTAGTCCTGCCCCTTCTGGGTCTGGGGGCCACCCTTCTCCGCTGGGGGCGGGGTGTCCCCAACGCCCCTCTGGACCTGACGCCGGAGGGCGGTGTGGCGGGGCCGTTCCCCCTGCTGTGCCTCTTCGCTGTGGTGGTGCTGAGGTCCTTTGCCGGTACCCTCTTTGACTTCCCCTGGAAGGGGGCGCTGCCCCTGGTGCTGGCCTGCGCCACGGCGGGGGGCAAGGTCGCCGGGGGTCTGCTGGCCGACCGGTTGGGACCCCGGCGGACGGCCTGGCTCTCCCTGGTCCCGGCGGCGGCCTGCTTCCTTCTGGCGGGGCGGGCGGGACCCGGCCTGGCCGCCGTGTGCCTCTTCAACATGACCATGCCCCTCACCCTCTGGGGAGCCGCCCGCCGCCTCCCCGGGGCCAGGGGCCTGGCCTTCGGCCTGCTCACCTTCGCCCTCTTCCTGGGGGTGGTCCCCTCCCTGCTGGGGTATGACCCTTTGCCGGGGGGACCGGTATCCGCCTCCCTGGCCGCTCTTGTCTCCCTGCCCCTGCTCCTCCTGGGGCTGAGAAGGGGGAAGGGCCGGTGCTGAGTTATTTCCTGTTCTGCTTGGCCCTCACCCTGGCTGTGGAGCTGCCCTTGGCCCTGCTGTGGGGGGTGCGTGGACAGGACCTTCTGCTGTGCACCCTGGCCAACGTACTCACAAACCCGGCGGTGGTTCTCCTGAACCTCATTTTCCCGTCCCCCTGGCTCCTGCTCCTGCTGGAGTGTGCTGCCGTGGGGGTGGAGGGTCTGGTTTATCTCCTGTGTGCCCGGCACATCCGGGCCCCCTTCCTGTTCTCACTGTGGGTCAACGGCTGTTCCTTCGGACTGGGACTTGTGATTGGAGGTATCCTGTGATGAAACAGAGACTTTTGACCTGTGTCCTGCTGCTGATGCTGGCGGTGATGCCCGTTGCCGCCCGGGCCGACGTGGTGGGCCCCGGGCAGAAGCCCCCGGAGCCTGCGGCGGAGACCGTTGCCTTTGCCGAGCTCTACGGTGGGGACTTTGTGAAATTCGATCCCACCTACATGGGCGCCCTGGAGGGACCGGTGGAGACGGCCCTGTGGCTCTACCCAGGGGTGGCGGAGCCCCTGCGGACGTTCACCGTGGAGAACTACCCGGCGGACCATCTGAGTCCCTGCTATGTGGACAGCGTGGGGAATTTCTGGGGTTACACAGGCTACATCTATGGGAACCGCTTTGTGTGGATCTGCCTGTCCGACCCCACGGGGACGGGGGTGGAGCCCGACCAGGCCGTCATCGACCAGGTAGAGGAGCGGGCGGCAGAGCTGGAGGCCGCTGACCGGATACAGATCGTCCTGGCAGTGGTGTTGGTGGCCGCCGTGGTGGCGGTGACCGTGGTTCTCATCCTCAAGCTCCGGAGAAGGGCCAGGCGCAGCGCTTAAAAAATACGCAAAGAGGGCGGGTCCACTCAGTGGACCCGCCCTGAGCCTGTCGACAAAGTCGACAGGCTCTCTCAAAAATGCAAGCATTTTTTCGAAGAGATGCAGCCTGCTGCGTCGCACTCGCTACGCTCGCACGCTTGCAGGCTGAGCAGAGTTTTTTCCGACGCACATGTCGCCGGAAAAAACAGATTTTATTTCATTCCGTCATCTGCGGATGACGGAACTCTGCGAGGCTCTTGTACAAAATCCAGCGTATGGACACTTTTTCGACAAGCTGAAACCGGCCATGGGAACGCCCCATGGCCGGTCTGTTTGATAGGACATATGGCGGAAAGGTCACTCCAGCTCCACCGATACCTCACCGCTCTCGTCCCGGGTGAGCTTGTAGAGTCCGGCGGAGGGCTCGGCCTCCCGGGCGGAAAAGGTGTCGAACCGGGGCGTCGTGGTCCGGGCGGACGGGACGGCCGTGGTCTCTATGGCCGCCGTTTGGGTACCCGAGACGCTCTGGGCCGAAGAGGCGGCCTCCGCCTGCCGCTCCAGCTGGTCGATGCGCCCCTCCAGCGTCTTTTCCTGGGTTTCCCGCTCCTCCTCGGACAGGGTCCGGTCGGACTCCACCTGCTGGAGCTGGACCTCCAGATGCCGGAGCCGCAGCTGGATGGTGGCCTCGTCCTGCCCGCTCTGCTGGGTCCCGGCGGCGCCGCTCCCCATTTCTCCGATCACCATGGCAGTTCACCTCTGTTTTCATTTGAGATGGAACTAGTCTACACCGCAGGCCTAACATTTTCTATGACGATTTTACAAACAAAATCTAAACTTTTTGGGGCCGCGCCCTCACAGTTCCACGCCGGGGAAGAGCTTGCGGAAGGGGAGGGGCAGAGGGGCCTTCAGGGTGAGGTCCTTCTTGCTGCGGGGGTCGGTGAGAACCAGCACGTCGGCATGGAGGGCCAGCCGCCCCATGGGGTCGGTCTGGGCACCGTACTGCCGGTCGCCGGCGATGGGGCAGCCCAGGTCCTGCATGTGGACCCGGATCTGGTTTTTCCGGCCGGTGTCGATCTCCACCGCCGCCAGGGTGTAGCCCCGGTTTTCCGCCACCGCCCGGTAGCGGGTCACCGCCTCCTTGGCCGCCCGCCCCTTGGGGCCGGAGTAGACCAGGTGGGTGGCCGTCTCGTGGAGCCAGGAGCGCACCGTCCCCTCCGCCTGGGGGAGGTGGCCCTCCACCGCCGCCACATAGCCCCGCTTTTTTACTAACTTTTCCCAGTTGTCCTGGAGGGCGTGCTTGAGCTTCTCGTCCTTGGCAAAGACCAGCACCCCGGAGGTGTCCCGGTCCAGCCGGTGGACGATAAAGATGCGTTTGCCCGGCTCCCGGGCCTTTACATACTCGGAGACCGCCCGGTAGGCGGTGCGTCGGCGCTCCCGCTCGTTACCTATGGAGAGCAGCCCGGCGGGCTTGTCCACGGCGATGAGCCCGGCGTCCTCGTAGAGGATGGGGAAGGGGAGTTCGGCGGCGCCGGCGGCGCTCTTGGGCAGCAGCTCCACCGTCTGGCCGGGGGTCAGGGGGGTGTCGAACCGGGTGACCACCTTGCCGTCCACCATCACCTGCCGCCGGGACAGCAGACCCTTCACCGTGTTCCGGGACTTGTCCTTCACCCGGAGGAGCAGGAAGGGGAGGAGGGTGGTCTCCTCCTCCACCGTCAAAAGCCGTCTCTCGTCCATAGGGGACCTCCTTATCTCTGATGTACCGCTATTATAACACGAAAATGCCCAGGTGCTCCAGCAGGATCTTGCAGCCCATGAGGATGAGCACGATGCCGCCGAAGCGCTCGGCGGGGGCCTTCCACCGGTCGCCGAAGAAGCCGCCCACCCACACGCCGATGGCGGAGAGGACCAGGGTGGTGACCCCGATGAAGCCCACGGCGGGACCGATGTCCACGCTGAGGAAGGCGAAGGTGACGCCGATGGCCAGGGCGTCGATGCTGGTGGCCACCGCCAGGGGGAGCATGGCGGCGGGGGAAAAGGAGGCGGAGACCTCCTCCTCCTCGTCCCCGAAGGACTCCCGGACCATGTTGCCGCCGATGATACACAGCAGCACGAAGGCGATCCAGTGGTCCACGGTGGTGATGAGGGTCTGGAACCGGGTGCCCAGGAGCCAGCCGAAGGCGGGCATGAGGGCCTGGAAGCCGCCGAACCACACCCCGCAGGTGAGGGCGTGGCGGGGGGACACCCGGCCCACCGACAAGCCCTTGCAGATGGACACGGCGAAGGCGTCCATACTCAGGCCCACCGCGATGATGAAGAGTTCCCACAGATTCATGATAACATTCCTCCCTGATACTGGTCCGGCAGAGGGCCATGGGACAGGGTATGCGTCGGGGCACAAAAAAAGAGACCCATCTGCCGAAAGCAGATAAGTCTCGTCATTGAAAACAAAGCCAGGAGCGCGCCGCTCCAGCATGTTGGCTCCGTTACGCGGTGACCGCGCCGACTACTCCCTTATGCTTGAAAAGTATGGTAACATGAACTTTTACCCCTGTCAAGCAAAATCCGGGCAGGCCAGCACAAACGGGGCCTGGCAGACGCCGCCCCGGGCCTGGGAGGGCTCTTGGGCCCAGTTCTCCGCCCGGCTCGCCTGGGTCCACACCCCCAAAAACAGCAGCGCCGCAGCAGCCACGGCCACCAGTCCCACCACCGGCAGGGGGGATCTCGTTCTCTTTTCTGTCATGGAGCGCCCTCCCATCTCCTCCGCTCCGGCGGAGGTCCTTCTTAGGGTATATCGATTGGGAGGGTCCTTTTGTGACAGGTGGAGAAAAAATTTTTTGCGGGCAGAGCGGTGCGCCTGGAATTACTTTTGTGTGGGGCGCGACGGCGTCGGGGCAAAGTCCATTCCATTCGGAATGCCCTTGCGGGCATTCCTCATTTTATTCCCTTGCCCCTCCTTTCCCCAGAAAAACGCTGCGCGCTTTCCCGGGGCCCCTGATTGCGCGCCAAACCACGTCAAGGCCCATTGCTTTTTGTTGCGTAAAAGGACGGGGGAGACGTTCAAAGACCGTTTCTTTTTCCCTGCTGGAAAAAGAAACGGTTTTTGGAATCCAAAGAAAAAGGGGCTTCCAAGCGGGTTGAGTGGTCCCAAATAGGAATCCGGCGGCCCGGCTTTACGCCCCCATTGAGGTCCAGCCCCGTCTACGGTAGACTACCTGGGCGGAACAGGGACAAGTCGTGGTCCTATCCCCACTTTTTTCGCCGCCTGCGTGGGTGGGTGTCGCGGAGTGGTGGCGCTGCCTGGTTTTCCTTCTATTGCGGGGCGCGACGACGTCGGGGCAAAGTCCATTCCATTCGGAACGCCCTTGCGGGCATTCCTCATTTTATTCCCTTGCCCCTCCTTTCCCCAGAAAAGCGCTGCGCGCTTTCCCGGGGCCCCTGATTGCCCGCCAAACCACGCCGCAAGGCTGGCGTAGAGGCGGCCTGTGGCCGCCCGATGGTTAGAACAGAGGAGGGGGACGCCTGACGGCGTCCCCCTCGCAATGGATCTATTTTCCCTTAAATTTCTTCAGCAGGCCCAGGAAACCGCCCTTTTTGGGAGGCTCCTCGGGCTTCCGGGCGGTGGCGGCCCGGAGCTCCTTCAAAGCCTGGGCGGCGTCCCGGTCGCCCAGCTCGGCGGCACGGCAGTAGAGCTCCTCCGCCCGCAGGAGGTCCTTGGCCACCCCCCGGCCCTCGGCATAGCACCGGCCCAGCAGATAGAGCCCGCCGGCATGGTCCCGCTCGGCGGCACGGCTTAGAAACTCCGCCGCCAGCCGCTCATCCCGGCGCAGCCGGTCTCCCTCCAGATACTCGCTGCCTAAAAGGAACTGGGCCTGGGTATGGCCGTCCTCCGCCGCCGCCCGCAGAAGGGCCTCCCCCTCCTTCGGGTCCTTTCTGAGCCGCTCCCCCAGCAGCAGGCACCGGCCCAGGTGATACCGGGCCTCGTTGTGACCCTGGTCGGCGGCCTTCCTCAGCCAGGCCTCCCCCTCATCCGGGTCCTGGGGCAGACCGACGCCGTAGAGGAGGCAGCGGCCCAGCTGGCACTGGGCGTAGGCGTGTCCCCGCTCCGCCGCCCGCCGGTAGAACGTCACCGCCCTGTACTCGTCCTTGGATATGCCCCGGCCCGTCTCATAGCAGTAGCCCAGGCTGGCCATGGCGGGGGGATAGTCCCGATTCGCGCCGCCGCGGTAGCACTCCGCCGCCCGCTGGTCGTTCTGCTCCGTCCCCTCGCCGTCCAGGCAGCAGTTTCCCAGCAGGTACAGGGCACGGGGATGGCCCTGCTCCGCCGCCTGCTCCAGCCAGTGGACCGCCTGGGCGGCGTCGGGCTCCACCCCGATGCCGTGAAGATAACAGAAGCCCAGGTTGCACTGGGCATAGGCGTAGCCCTGTTCGGCGGAGCGCCGGTAGAGCTCCACCGCCTTCTCCTTGTCCTCGGGCACCCCACGGCCCAGCTCGTAGCACAGGCCCAGGCTGGCCAGGGAGGGGGCATAGCCCTGCTCCGCCCCACGGCGGTAATACGACGCCGCCTTTTGCTCGTCCGGCTCCACGCCCTGGCCGTTCCAGCAGCAGTCCCCCAGGATGTCCAGGGCGCGGGGGAAGTCCCGCTCCGCCGACTTCTCCAGCCAGGGGATGGCCTTGGACGGGTCGGCATCGGTGCCAATGCCCGTGAGATAGCAGTAGCCCGCGTTGCAGGCCCCTGCCGGCTCGCCCCGCTCGCCCGCCTGGCAGTAGAGCTCCAGGGCACGGGCCGGGTCGGCCTCCACCCCCCGTCCGTTCTCATAGCACAGGCCCAGGCTTACCATGGCCGGCGGATAGTCCAGCTCCGCCCCGCGGCGGTAGTATTCCGCCGCTTTGGCCGGGTCCTTCTCCATGCCGATGCCGTCGGCGGCGCAGTCCCCCAGCAGATCAAAGGCCCGGGGAAAGTTCTGCTCCGCCGCCCGCTCCAGCCACTGTACCGCCCGGGCACCGTCCTGCTCCACGCCGATGCCGTGGAGGCAGCAGAAGCCCAGGTTGCACTGGGCCCGGGGATAGCCCCCCTCGGCGGCCTGGAGGTAGAGCGCCGCCCCCTTGGCCTTGTCCTCGGGCACACCCTCGCCCACCTCGTAGCAGAGGCCCAGGTCGCAGATGGCGGGCAGGTACCCCTGCTCCGCCGCCTGCCCGTAGAGGACCGCCGCCCGCTCCAGGTCCCGCTCCGTTCCACGGCCGGCCTGGAGACAGTCGGCCAAAATGCTCTGAGCGCGGGGGAACTCCTGCTCCGCCGCCCGCTCCAGCCACACCACGGCCTCTTTCTCGTCCCGGTCCATCCCGATGGCGCTGAGACAGCACACCGCCAGGTCGCACTGGGCGGGGGCATAGCCCCCCTCCGCCGCCCGGCGGTAGAGCTCCACCGCCCGGACCGGGTCCCGGTCCACCCCGGTGCCGTTCTCGTAGCACAGCCCCAGGTCACAGATGGCGGGCAAATACCCCTGCTCCGCCGCCTGCTCATAGAGGGACACCGCCCGCTTCAGGTCCTCCGCCGTCCCACGGCCCGTCTGGAGGCAGTCGGCCAGGATGCTCTGGGCACGGGGAAATTCCTGGGCCGCCGAGCGCTCCAGCCATTCTACCGCCGCGCCCTCGTCCTCCTCCACGCCGATGCCGTTGAGGTAGCACACCCCCAGGTTGCACTGGGCCGGGGCGTAACCCTGCTCCGCCGCCTGACGGTAGAGCCGGGCGGCCTCCGCCGGGTCAGTTTCCACGCCGGTGCCGTTCTCCCGGCACACGCCCAGGATGCTCTGGGCACGGGGAAAGCCCTGCTCGGCGGCCCGGCCCAGCCACTCCGCACCCCGGACCGGGTCGGCCTCCACCCCGATGCCGTTGAGATAGCACACCCCCAGGTTGCACTGGGCCGGGGCATAGCCCTCCTCGGCGGCCTGGTGGTAGAGCTCGGCGGCACGGACCGGGTCGACGTCCACGCCATCCCCCGCCTCGTAGCACAGGCCCAGGTCGCACACCGCGGGGAGATACCCCTCCTCGGCGGCCTGGCGGAAGAGCTCCGCCCCCCGGACCGGATCAAAGTCTACGCCGTCCCCCGCCTGATAGCAGCGGCCCAGGGCCTCCACCGCCCGCAGGTCCCCCGTCTCCGCCCCCACGGCGAACCAGTGGGCGGCCTCCTTCAGGTCAACGTCCACACCGTCCCCCTGGGCGTACCGCAGCCCCACATCATAGGCCACAGCCGGGTCCTCGTGGGCCTGCTCCAGCAGGGCCCGGAAATCGGCCTGAGACCGCTGGACCTGCTCCATGGCCCGCCAGATGAGGGCCGTATTCACGAATACCACGTTTTCCTGCCCCTCCGGCGTCCCCTTCTCCTTTTCCTCCAGCATGCTCTGCCGTCACCCGTCCTTTCCGCCCATGACAGGGCGCCTTGAGTTCCATTCTACATCACCCGGGCGGCGGATTCAAGAACCTTCCCGTTCCCGGTTGTCTCCACGGACTGGAAATTTTACTTACACTCTGCGAAAAATTGTGTTAAAATAAGAAAAGAGATCTTTTACGGTTGATTTCACCTGTTTTTGTACGTGAAAGGAGGTACCGGCATGTACCGGGCGGGAGATCGGATCATTTACGGCGGCAGCGGCGTCTGCCAGGTGAAGGCGGTGGGACCGCTGGAGGGGGACCGGGGGGACCGGCTCTACTACACCCTGGAGCCCCTCTACGGCTCCGGGATCATCTACGCCCCCGTGGACGGCCCCGTCTTTTCCCGCCCCCTCATGACACCAGAGGAGGTGCATGACCTGCTGGCGCAGTTTTCCCGGATCCCCGCCGAGCCCCTGGCCGAGCGCAGTCTCACCGCCCTCAAGGACCACTATGTGTCGGTGCTCAAAAGCCACGACTGCCAGGCCCTGGTGGGCCTCATCAAGGGGGCCTATGAGAAGGGCCAGCGGGCCGTCAGCCGGGGCAAACGCCCCGGCGCGGTGGACCAGCGCTACCTCAAGAGCGCCCAGGAGCTCCTCCACGGGGAGATCGCCGCCGTGCTCGGCATCCCCTTGGACTCCGTCCCCGACTACATCCGCGCCGCCGCGGAAGGGGAGAGCGACGCCTGAGCATGCTCAGGCGTCGGGGCACGATTTGAATGCGATTCAGCCGCCTTTCCCCTTCAAAGGGGAGGGCCTGCGGGCGGCCAAAGGCCGCCCCTACGAGAAACGCTGTGGGCATGGGTAGGGGCGGACTTTGGGCGCCTGCGCACCCGCGCCGCAGCAACGGCAATCCCAGGCAGCGGCGCCACGCCCCGACACCCACCCACGCAGGCGGCGAAAAAAGTGGGGATAGAACCATGGCCTTTCCCTGTTCCGCCAGCGGAGTCTCCTGTGGACGGTGCTGGTCCTCAACGGGGGCGTAAAGCCGGGCCGCCGGATTCCTATTTGGAACCACTCAACCCGCCTAGAGGCCCCTTTTTCTTTGGATTCCAAAAACCGTTCTTTTTCCTGCGGGAAAAAGAAACGGGTTTTGAGCCGTCTTCCCCGTCCTTTCCGGCGAAACCCGTCCAGCATAGCTGGCCGGGCCTACGCTGTCGTCGTCGCAGGCTCCATATCCCTCGCTTCGCCGCCAGCGTCAAAGCTCGATCATTTCGCTGCTCCTCCTCCCCCAAATGGGATACCTCCCATTTGGGTCCCCATTGTGCCACCGGCACATTTTCTTCACGCTGCGGCCCCTCATCCGTCATTTGCTCCGCAAATGCCACCACGGGCTAAGGAAGAAGTGATTTCTTCTGACTGTTCACCGGACAGTCAGACCCCCAGGGGAAGGCTTGCAGGCGGATGCTATCCGCCCCTATCCCAGTTTGCCGCCTCCTGATCTGCTCCTCCGGACCCGCTTCCCCCTGAAAGGGGGAAGGCTCTTTCGGCATGGTTCCCCATGCACACGCCCTGAATTTTTATGCTTGACAACCGCCCCTATGGGGCGTATACTGTGCCTCGTAAAAATTGGATAGATCTTCAGGGCAGGGTGAGATTCCCTACCGGTGGTATAGCCCACGAGCCGCAAGGCATGATTCGGTGAAACTCCGAAGCCGACCGTACAGTCGGGATGGAAGAAGATCGGAAGACGCAGGACCTGTCCCCAGGTCCCCCACGTCATACGGCTGCTCTGGTATGTTTTCGGACATCCAGATTTTTTTGTTGCCCGCGCCCCCATGGGGCGTCGGTTTACCGCCTTTCCGCTGCCCTGGACCATCTGTCCGGGGCAGCTTTTGTTTTGCCCCGCGGAGGGATACAACATGGAAGACCGCGACTATATGGCCCTGGCGCTGGAGCTGGCCGAGCAGGGGGCGGGGTGGACCTGCCCCAACCCCATGGTGGGGGCGGTGATCGTGAAGGACGGCCGGATCATCGGCCAGGGCTACCACCACCGCTGCGGGGAACTCCACGCCGAACGGGAGGCCCTGGCCGCCTGCACGGAGGACCCCGCCGGGTCCACCCTGTACGTAACATTGGAGCCCTGCTGTCACCAGGGGCGGCAGCCCCCCTGCGTGGACGCCGTGCTGGACGCCGGCATCCGCCGGGTGGTGGTGGGGACCACCGACCCCAACCCCCTGGTGGGGGGCAAGGGCATCGCCCGGCTGCAAGAGCGGGGCGTGGAGGTGACCGTGGGGGTGCTGGAGGCCGAGTGCCGCGCCCTCAACCGGTTTTTTTTCCACTACATCCGCACCCGGCGGCCCTATGTGGTGATGAAATACGCCATGACCATGGACGGCAAGATCGCCGCCTACACCGGGGACGCCAAGTGGATCACCGGGGAGGCGGCCCGTGAGCACGTCCACCGGCTGCGCCACCGGTGCCGGGGGATTCTGGTGGGGGTGGGCACTGTGCTCGCCGACGACCCCATGCTCAACTGCCGCCTGCCCGGCGGCCGGGACCCGGTGCGGGTCGTCTGCGACAGCCATCTGCGCACCCCCCTCACCGCCCGGGTGGTGACCACGGCCAGAGAGGTCCCCACCATCCTGGCCACCTGCGAGACCGACCCGGCCAGGCACGCTCCCTATCAGGCCGCCGGGTGCCGGGTGCTCTCTCTGCCGGAGCGGGCGGGGAAGGTGGACCTGGGGGCCCTGCTGGACGCCCTGGGTGCGGAGGAGATGGACAGCCTGCTGCTGGAGGGGGGCGGCACCCTGAACTGGTCCTTCCTGGAGCAGGGGCTGGTCCAGAGGGTATACGCCTACCTCGCCCCCAAGCTGCTGGGGGGCACCGGGGCCAAGTCCCCGGTGGAGGGGACGGGGGTCCCCAGCCCCCAGGCGGCCTTTTATCTCAAAAACACGAGAATACAGACCTTAGGCGAGGACTTTTTGCTGGAGAGCGAGGTGGATGACCGTGTTCACGGGGATCGTTGAGGAGGTGGGCACCGTGACGGCGGTGGACCGGGGGCGGCACTCCGCCGTCCTCACCATCCAGGCCCACACCGTGCTGGAGGACGCCAAGGTGGGGGATAGCATTGCCGTCAACGGCATCTGCCTCACCGTCACCGGCCGGACGGCGGGCAGCTTCACCGCCGACGTGATGCACGAGACGTTGAACCGCTCCTCCCTGGCCGGGCTCCGGCCGGGCACCGAGGTCAATTTGGAGCGGGCCATGGCGGCGGGAGGGCGCTTCGGCGGCCACATCGTCTCCGGCCATGTGGACGGGGTGGGCCGGGTAAAGTCGGTCCGCCGGGACGACAACGCTGTGTGGTACACCGTCTCGGCCCCGCCCCACCTGCTGCGCTACATCGTGGAGAAGGGCTCCATCACCGTGGACGGCATCAGCCTGACGGTGGCCCGGGTGGACGAGGCCAGCTTCGCCATCTCGGCCATCCCCCACACGGTGGCCCAGACCGTCCTCCGGAACCGAAGGCCGGGGGACCTGGTCAACCTGGAAAACGACATCATCGGCAAGTATGTGGAAAAGCTCCTGACCCCCGCCCCGGAAACCAGGGCGGAGGGGGGCATCACCAAGGAATTTCTGGCCCAGTACGGCTTTTAAGAGGAGGAAACAGTCATGGCACAGTTTCACACCATCGAGCAGGCCCTGGAGGACCTGCGGCAGGGCAAGCTCATTCTGGTCACCGACGACCCCGACCGGGAGAACGAGGGCGACCTCATCTGCGCGGCGGAGTTCGCCACCACCGAGAACGTCAACTTCATGGCCACCCACGGCAAGGGCCTCATCTGCATGCCCATGTCGGAGGAGTACGTCCAGAAGCTCCGCTTCCCCCAGATGGTCCAGTACAACACCGACAACCACGAGACGGCCTTCACCGTCTCCATCGACCACGTGTCCACCACCACCGGCATCTCGGCGGCGGAGCGGTCGGTGACCGCCCTCAAGTGCGTGGAGGAGGGGGCAAAGCCGGAGGACTTCCGGCGGCCGGGGCACATGTTCCCCCTGCTGGCCAAGAAGAACGGTGTCCTGGAGCGAAACGGTCACACCGAGGCCACCGTGGACCTGTGCCGCCTGGCGGGGCTGAAGGCCTGCGGCCTGTGCTGCGAGGTCATGAAGGACGACGGCACCATGATGCGCACCCCCGAGCTCATGGAGCTCTCGGAGCGGTTCGGCCTCACCTTCATCACCATCAAGGACCTCCAGAACTACCGCAAGTGCCACGACCAGCTGGTGGACGAGGTGGCGGTGACCAAAATGCCCACCAAGTACGGCAATTTCGTGGCCCACGGCTTTGTGAGCCGTCTCAACGGCGAGCACCACGTGGCCCTGGTGAAGGGGGACATCGGGGACGGTCAGAACGTGCTCTGCCGGGTCCACTCCGAGTGCCTCACCGGCGACACCTTCGGCTCCCTGCGCTGCGACTGCGGCGAGCAGCTTGCCGCCGCCATGAGCCAGATCGAGCGGGAGGGGAGGGGCATCCTCCTCTACATGCGCCAGGAGGGCCGGGGCATCGGCCTCATCAACAAGCTCCGGGCCTACGAGCTCCAGGAAAAGGGCATGGACACCCTGGACGCCAACCTGGCCCTGGGCTTTGCCGGGGACCAGCGGGAGTACTACATCGGCGCCCAGATCCTCCGCACCCTGGGCGTGAAGAGCATGCGCCTTCTGACCAACAACCCGGACAAGGTCTACCAGCTCGCCGAGTTCGGCATGGAGATCACCGAGCGGGTGCCCATCCAGATTGAGGCCACCGACTACGACCGCTTCTATCTCAAGACCAAGCAGGAGCGCATGGGCCACATCCTGCACTATTAAAAGGAGGACATTGACATGAAGACACTGGAAGGAAAACTGGTTTCCAAAGGCATTCGGGTGGGCATCGTGGCCGCCCGGTTCAATGAGTTCATCACCTCCAAGCTCCTCAGCGGCGCCATGGACGGCCTGGTCCGCCACGACGTGCAGGAGGAGGACATCCACGTGGCCTGGGTGCCCGGCGCCTTCGAGATCCCCCTCATCGCCTCCAAGATGGCCAAGAGCGGCAAGTACGACGCCGTCATCTGCCTGGGCGCCGTCATCCGGGGCTCCACCAGCCACTACGACTATGTGTGCAACGAGGTCTCCAAGGGCATTGCCGCCGTGGGTCTGGAGAGCGGCATCCCCGTCCTCTTCGGCGTCCTCACCACCGAGAACATCGAGCAGGCCATCGAGCGCGCCGGCACCAAGGCCGGCAACAAGGGCTACGACTGCGCCCTGAGCGCCATCGAGATGGTCAACCTCATCCGGGATATCGAGGCCTGACCGGAGCCGTCCCGCTGTCAGACTGAAAAACCGTGCCCCCATCCCGGCGTATCCGGGCGGGGGCACGGTTTTTGCTTTGTCGGGTGGCGCTGGTCCGGCCCCCTTCCTCCGTCCACAGCCGGATGCTCTACCGGGTGAGGAGGGGGTGCCCCACCGCGGACAGCCTCCCCTGCCGCCCTCTGAAATCAGGTTGACATGTTTGTCCGGTTGTACTACGATGGTCTCAAACGGTGAAGTTTCACCTCACCCATCGGTGGTAGTTGTTCTGATTCGACATCTTCTGCAAAGGAGGCAGCAGCCATGAGCATCGGAAATATCGCCGGAACAGACAATTCCATATCCTCTGCGCAGGCCCAGGGGACCAACAACACCGCTTCTTTGGAGCAAAAAATAGAACAGCTGAAACAGCAGCTGGAGCAGATCAAGCAGAATGAAAAACTGCCCCAGGAGGAAAAGGACAAACGCATCGCAAATCTGGAAAATCAGATCGCACAGCTGGAGCAGCGGGAAGGGCAGGAAGGCAGCAAGACCTCTTCCGCTGAATGGAAAAAACGATTTGATACCTATGAAGCGCAGCCGCCGCAGCAGTCGTCGGGGACGTATCAAATCGCCCACGATGAAGCCGGCCGCCCAGTCATCCAGGTGGATAACAGTTTGGAGACCACGCAGGAGCCGTCTGAAACCGCCCCCCAGAGGGAAGGCGAAAAACCCACCATCATGAAAACCACCGGAAACACAGACAAGGTAGACCGGGAGATCGAAAAGCTGAAGCAGACCCAAGCGCAGCTGGAACAGAAAATCGCGGCGGCAGGCGGGCAGCAGGACAAGGAAATTCTGGAAAAGCAGCTGGCGCAGGTGGAGGCTGAACTCCGGCAGAAAGACAATGACACCTACCGCCGCCAACATATGGAGATCACGGAACAAAAGGTGGTTTCCAGAATCGGTGAATGACGTCCTTCCTTTTTCTAGTCTAATGAAATAAAACAGGCGTCCGTCCCAGCTGCCTTGGCTGAGCACGGACGCCTGTTCTTGTTTCCTGGCACCCCCGGCGCGACTCGAACGCACTACATTCCGCTTAGGAGTAGACCCGATACGATGAAACCAAGTGCAACACAGTGCAAGAAAATCCTTGGAAATACAAGGTTTTTCACTGTTTCAAATCCTATCTGGTATCACGCTTCATAAGCATTTTCATAGGGATTTTACACCGTCCGATTGGCTCGAAATTAGCAAGGCTTTCGATTTTTGGTGGACGTTGCAAGTGCAAGCAAATTCCTCTATGTAACCT
>NZ_JBQHTM010000027.1:0-48666 GCF_052065695.1 Intestinimonas sp. HCP28S3_D6 | reverse complement strand
CCCCCCCCCCCCCCCCGCTGCAGGTCGCGATGCTGTTAGGGCTTCATCTCGTTGCGCATGGCCTCGATGGCAGCGGTGTCCATGGTATAGGCACTGCTGACCTCGATCTCACCATTGGCCACCTTGGTGGCGATGTCGTCCAGCTGGGTACGGATCTCTTCGCTGGTCAGAGCCTGGAAGTTGTCGTTGTCAGCCAGGCCCACGGTGCCCTCAGACAGACCCAGGGAGTAGTTCTCGCCCAGGCTCATGGTGCCATCCCACAGGCTGGTGGAAGCGGTCACCACGGCGTCGCCCATCTTCTTCAGAGAGGAGGAAAGCACGTTGCGGACCAGGTTGGGATCGGTCTCCACCATCTCGCTGTATAGGTCGGTGTCACAGCCGATGATGTACTTGTCACAGTCGCTGGAAGCGGTCACAGCGCCCACGATGCTCTGGGAGGCGGGGGCGTAGACAATCTGAGCACCCTGGTTGTAGAGCTGGGTGGTCATCTCCAGGCAGGTGGCCACATCCTCGAAGGAGCCCACATAGGAGGTGATGACCTTGATGGAGTCGTCGATGTACTTGATGCCGTCGATGTAGCCCACCAGGAAGTCGTTGATATTGGTGGTATCCATGGAGCCCACGAAGCCCACGATCTTCTGGCTGGGATCAATCTTCTCGTCGCCGGCGTTCAGCTTCAGAGCGGCCAGGCAGCCGGCCATGAAGCCAGCCTCATTGGAGGGGAAGGTGATGCCGATCATATTGTCGGAGCTCACTTCGCCGTCCAGGAACAGATAGTTGTTGTCAGGATAATCGGCGGCGACCTCCTCAAAGACCTCCTGGACGGACCAGGTGGCGGCCACGATGAGATCCCAATCCTGCTCGGACACGTCGCGGAAGTAGGTCTCGTAGGCGGTCTCGTCACGGCCCATCTCGATGGTCTTCACCTCGCAGCCGTACTCGCTGCCCAGGCGCTCCATTCCCTCCTGGCAGGAGTCGAAGAAGCCCTTGTCGCCCAGGCTGCCGTTGACCATGAAGACGACCTTCTTGGGCTCGTCGCCGGCAGCGTCGGCGCTGCCGGTGCTGGTGGGCTGAGTGGTCTCGGTGGTCTTCGAGGAGCCGCAGCCGGCCAGCAGGCTCACGCTCATACCCAGTGCTAAGAGAAGTGCAAGTTGTTTTTTCATTTCCTTTTCCTCCGTTGTTTTTGTTGTCTGGGTCTACGGATTCTATATCATCCCCCCAGCAAAGCTGGACGGATCATATACAGGTTCAAAAACACTTATCTGGGGCCCACCTTGCGTCCCAGATAGAGCTGGTAGCAGTCACTTCGCAGGTAGTTTTTAAAATGCCCTACCGCCTGGTCCTCAGCCGCATAGGCAATCTCACTGACGGAAAAGTAAGGGATCTCTCCCGACCGGCTGATCTCCGGAATGGCCTGGGTCTGGATACGCAGCTCGGCTCTGGCTTTGGTCACCAGCTGCGGGACCCGCTCCACGGCGAAGTGCTCCATCTCCTCCCGGCTGTCAGGGTCCACTGAGCAGCGCTCCAGCCACACGGCCGGCACCAGGCGCTGGGAGAGGGCGATGGACTCCTCCCCGCTGAAATAGATGATGTCGTAGTTCACCATCAGCGACCCCTTGGAGAGCCGCAGTTGCTCACTCAGCCAACTTCCGGAACCGCTGATGATCCAGGTGACCTGAGTACCGGTGATAGGCGTGGTGCAGAATGCCCGACAGATGTCATTGAAATTCTGTAGCCCGCCGTTTTGGTGGTTCCGCTCAGCGATCTCTGAGCCCCGACCCTGGTGTCGGATCAGCAGTCCGTCCTCCTCCAGGTACTGGATGGCCTGACGGATGGTGCCCCGGCTGACGCCGAAGTGGGTGGCCAGAGCGTTTTCGCCGGGGATCAGGTCACCCGGCTTTCCCACACCGCTGCGGATGAGCGCATAGAGCACATCGTACACCTGTACGTAGAGCTGAATGTCTGTACGCAAGGGGGTGCGGAGCTGCGGGATCTGTTCCAGGGGGAGCACCCCTGTGCGCCCTTTCACTGCTCTACCCGCGCCGCCCGGTCCTGCCGGATCAACTCCCGCAGGCCCTCCACGGCCATCTCACACACCAGAGCCTCGCACTCCTCCGGCCAGTCCGCCCAGTCATCGGAGTAGGCACCCCGGTCGCAGGTCACGGCCAGCACCGCTCCCGCCCGGACACCCATGGAGCTCGCCGCAACAAAGAGCGGCGCGCATCCCATATCGGCGCTCAGCGCGCCGCCCGCCTCGTAAGCCTCCCAGCGCTTAGTGAGCTCGTAGCCCATGGGCCGTCCCGCGGCGGCAAACTGGGTGGAAAAGCAAGCCTTTGTAATATTCACTCCAACATGATAACGCTGTCCCCTGGCCCGGACAGCCGCTTCCAGAGCGGCAAGCACCTCCATATCCGGTACAGCCGGGTATTCCAGTGGAGCGTAGTGGTTGGCCACTCCCTCCATCCGCACCGCGCCGTTGGGAAGCACCAGGTCTCCCTTGTGGGCCTTGGGCGAGGTGGACTGGCAGGTGCCCACCCGGATCATGGTGTGGGCACCGCACTCATGGAGCTCCTCCACCGCGATGGCCATGGAGGGCCCGCCCATACCGGTGGAAGTAATGGAGACCCGTTCCCCGTCCAGAAGGCCGGTAAAGGTCTGATATTCTCGGAAGTAGGCCATCTGCTGCGGGTTTTTCAGATAGGCGGACAGCCGGACCGCCCGCTCGGGACTGCCCGGCAGGAGCACATAGCTGCCCACCTCTCCGGGGCAGAGACTCACATGCATCATTCGTTTGGCCATGTCGTCCCTCCTTACCGACCCGCCCCGGCCAGATCGTCACGGATGATGGACCGCAGTCCGCTCACCGCCACCTCAATGGCACGGCGCTCCCAGTCCCTGGGATAGTCCTTGCTGTCGTTGGAATAGGCGTTATAGTTGGTGGCACAGATCATAATGGAGGCCGTCCGCAGGCCCAGGGCCGCACCCATGAGGAAGAGGGGCGCGCACTCCATGCTTGTGTTGGTGGCGCCGGCCTTCTCGTAGGCCTTCCACTTATAAAGAAGCTCCTCACACACCGGCTTGGTCTCCGGGGAGGACTCGGTGTAGAAGGAATCTTTGGTGATGGTGACGCCAGTATTGTAGGGGTAGCCGCTCTCCCTGGCCGCCCGCTCCAGGTGCCGGAAGATGCCGTAATCGGGCACAGCTGGGAATTCGATGGGCATAAAATGCTCGCCCACACCCTCCATCCGGGCTGCGCCGCTGGGGATGATGACATCACCGATTTTAGACTTGGGCGAGGCCGAGGCGCAGGACCCCACCCGGATGAAGGTATCCGCCCCACAGGCGTGGAGCTCCTCCACCGTGATGGCCATGGAAGGCCCCCCGATACCGGTGGAGGTCACCGCCACCGGCTCTCCCTCCAGCTTCCCCACGTAGGTGAGAAACTCCCGGCTGTGACAGAGGAGCCGGGGTTCGTCAAAATACTCGGAGATGAGCCTGGCACGCTCTACGCTGCCGGGGATAAAAACATAACGTCCGATCTCTCCCTGGGCCACGCCTGTGTGCAGCATCCGCTTTCCCATCGCGCTTCCCGTCCCCTCTTCTTTTTTCTCAGTATTTGTCGTTCCCGACCTTCTTCTACCAAATACCAGCACTTTTTACCTAAGTATAATCCTCCCTCTTCTCCGTTGTCAATGCGCTATACTAAACATGTATATACAGGTTATTTTGTCTACTTTACACAACTTGCACAATATCTCCCTTTCGCTTTTCGGCGCCACTTACAAACGGTGCTACCTATTTTCTTTCCAAAATAATATCAAAAGCATCCGAAATTCAACATTTTTCTATTATTTTTTTGGCACTTTATTCCCATTGGCCATTACACGCGACAACCGGTCTGTCCACCAGTGGGACCCGCAAGGCCAGGACGGCACGTTGTCGGTCCTGTATAGACAAGTTTTTTCCTGGGATGAGGCAGCCTTTCTCCGCCAAGGTTTTCCCTGCTTCTTCATCGGCTCCGGTGGCTTTGACTTGCAGGCCAGAGGTGAAAAATGTAACCTCTGCCGCACTCAGATTCGGGCCATTGCCCCGGCGGCACGGACTACTTTAACAAGGGTCCCATTGCCAACCACCAGCACATCTGCTGTGGCGACCACGTGGAGCTGGTCCGCCGTTTTTACGACCTGTTCTGACAGTTTCTTTTCCCCCGGGCAGCCCACCGCTTGTCTGGGGAAGTTTTATTTCTTTTTTATACTTGACTAAGTCAAGAAAGGAGGACCTCCCTCGTGTTCCAAACATTGGCCTACTTCTCCACCGTCTTCTACCGGCAATTCACCGACTACACCACCCGGCGGCTCCAGGAGCTGGGGCTCCACTTCGGCTCCCTTTTCACCGTGATCTACGTGGGCAAGCACCCTGGCTGCACCCAGGCGGAACTTACCGCCAACCTGGGCCTGGACTGGGGGCACTCCCAGCGCACTGTGACCCGGCTGGTGGAGGACGGCTTTCTCACCCGTGAGAAATGCGGACGGGCCTACCGGCTGGACCTGAGCGCGAAGGGACAGCAGGCCTTTGCCGTGAGTCACCAGGTTTTTTTTGACTGGGACCGGCAGGTCCTCGACCCGTTGACCCCGGAGGAACGGACACAGCTCCTCTCCCTCCTGTCAAAAGCAGCACAGAAAGAAGCGGATCAAACATGTACGACATCATCAGCAGTCCAATCGACTACGGCGGACTGACCTTAAAAAACCGGATCATCTTTGCCCCCACCACTCTGGGCCTTTCTGAGGAAGAGCAGGCGGCCAAACTGGAGGCCATTGCTGCCGGCGGCTGCGCCATGATTATCATCGGCGACGTGCCTGTGGGCAAGCATGGTTTTGGCCCCGACCTCTTCTCTAAAAAAGGCACAGCCCACTACAAGCGGCTCATCGACGCCGTCCACCGCCACGGCTGCATGGCCTGTGCCCAACTCCACCAGTCCGACTCCGATCTCATGGCCATCCTGAAGTGCGTCCCCGGTGTACTCACCAAGCGGCTGAGCCCCGATGACCTTCGTGAACGGCTCAACCAGGCGGTGGGCCCTTACATCACCAAGCTGCCCGCCTCCAAGATCTCAAAGATCACCGACTCCTTCGGTGAGGCCGCTGTCCGGGCTCGTGCCATCGGCTTCGATATGGTCCAGGTCCACGGGGACCGGATGTGCGGCAGCTTCAGTTCATCAGTCTTCAACCACCGGACCGACGGCTACGGCGGCGGCCCCACCCACCGGGCCCGCTTTGCCATGGAGGCGGTATCTGCCATCCGCCGCCGGCTTCCCGACATGCCCATCGACTACAAGCTAGCCGTCCGCATGGAGGACCCCCACTACGGCAATGCCGGTGTTCTGGTGTCGGAGCTACCCGTCTTTGTCCCGCTGCTGGAACGGGCGGGCGTCACCAGTTTTCATGTGGCCCTGGCCGACCACTCCGCCCTCACCGACACCATTCCACCAGCCAAACATCCCTACTTCAGCGCTCAGGGGTGCTTTCTCCCCTTCTGCGACGCCGTCCGGGCGGTCACCGACCTGCCGGTGTGCGCTGTGGGCGGTCTGAATGACCCCGACTTCATCGAAGAGCAACTCCGGACCGGGCGCATGGATTGCGCCGCCATGAGCCGCCAGCTCATTGCCGACCCGGATTGGCCCAACAAGGTAATGGGCGGACAGACCAGCGCCATTCACCGCTGCGTCCGCTGTAACAAGGCCTGCCTGGGCGGGCTCATGGCCCACAAAGGCGTCCATTGTATCTATGAAAGGAAGAAATGACATGACCTACGCCATCGTCTACAGCAGCAAGACCGGAAACACAAAACAACTGGCCCTGGCCATCCAGGCCGCTCTGCCTGCGGAGGATTGCCTTTACTGCGGCGCCCCTTCCCCTGAGGCTCTGGCTGCCGATGTGCTCTATGTGGGCTTCTGGACCGACAAGGGGGACTGCGACGCCTCTGTGGCCGACTTCCTGGGCCAGGTCACCCGACAGGAGGTCTTTCTCTTCGGCACCGCTGGTTTCGGCGGCGCGCCCGAGTACTTTGAACATATCCTGACCACGGTCCGAGGTCATCTGCCCCAGGGCGTCACCGTGACGGGCAGTTACATGTGCCAGGGTAAAATGCCAGCCGCCGTACGGACCCGCTATGAGGCCATGGAGGAGAGTCCCCGCCGTACCGCCATGCTGGAGAACTTCGACAAGGCCCTCTCCCACCCCAATCAGCGCGATCTGGACGCTCTCACCGCTGCCGTTCAGATGTGAGACTATGGAAAAGGCCCGGAAATAAGGGAAAGGGCCTGTTGAAAAATTCGTTTTTCAGACCCAAACAGGAAAATTGCCCATTAAAAAAGTTAGAGAGAACCACTAATTTGACGGTTCTCTCTAACTTTTTCTTTGGCCTAATTTTTTGAAATTCTATTTTGCAACAGCCCCTTCGTATATACGCTATCCAAGGTTGGAGGCTCAAAGAAAGTATCAACGCCGGAAAATTCGTTCCGTCAATTTATAACTGAATCTGCACACTTTTTGCTGGACGTTCCACAAGAATAATTTGAGGTGTAATTCGTGCGTCCGTCTTAGAATAATGTAAACACACAGCACAGGTACATAAACATATTGTTCCGCCTGGCTGTTCGATATATCGCACGGACCAGCAGTCGTAACCACACTGCGGGCACAGTTTGCCCGTTTCATTTCCGTAAATATAAATATAAACCGTTCTCCTTACCATTAAATTCTGCATTTTTTGCCTGAGTATGAGAAAAAATGTTTAGTACGGCTCAACCTCCTCTTGGTTTTGAGCCGATTCGGCAGTCTGATACTCAAAAAATGTTATGGTTGCAGATACTTTTACAGCTCCATTTTCCTGCTGTGAAAGCTGCATGTCCCCCAGAAGGCCACGCAGAGTACTGTCATGGAGCTTCTGCAGGATTTCAAGGGCTTGCTCGTAGCTGCCGCAAGTAAAGGGAATGGACACACGGCGATAAAAGACATTGTTCTCGCCCTGCTCACCCTGGAAGGAGAGGGAGTATTCCTGGCAGCCGGCCAGAATGGTGTGCAGCTCAACCATGACGGCCTGAAGGTTGTCGTAGGCTGGCATATAGGGTACCTGGGCACCCTGGGCGGAAAGCTGCTCCAGCTTTTTCTCCATCTGCTGCTGGCTGGTCAGCTTGGCTTCCAGCTGGGCGGACAGTTCCTGAGACTGGGCAATCTGTGTGTTGAGGGACGCTAAGCGCTGGGTAGTGGGCAGATAGAAAAACAGGACATATCCGCTGACAGCTGCAACGATGGCCAGCAGGAACAGCAGCACCCGTTCACGAACGGAAAGCTTTCTCATGAGACAGTATCCTCCTGTGCAACCTGAAAATAGACGTGAACCTCCACCTGTTCGGCTTCGTCCGTGGAGGAGGCGGTATCCACCTGAGTGTCAGATACCAGAGGGGACTGTTCCAGTTGGACGATCAAGTCCGCGGCCTGAGCCAGGGTGACACCGGAGAAGGAGATAACCACCTGGTTGCCCTCGATGGCCACCTGGGAGATCTGGGCGGAGGGGCGGATGGTGGTGTCGATGAGGGCCAGGAGTTCCATGACGTCGGCGTGTTCCTGTTCCTGCTGGGTGGGGATGGAGCGGATGTAGTCCTCCAGCACCTGATCGTAGTTTTCAAGCTGCTGTATCTGTTGGGCAGTGTGCTGGTCGAGCGTCAGAATGTGGCTTTCCAGCTGTTTCTCCTGGCTTACGAAGTCATAGACCATGATTTTTCCCAGGCCAAGCAGCACCGCCGCCGCAAACAGTATATACAGCGCCGCAGTGGCGGGGGCAGTGGTGCGGTCCACTTTGAAGTACAGATTCATGGAGCGCTTGGTGGGATAGACTATCTTTTTTCTGGCCACCAGATGGCGCACATCGGTATCCAGTTTCATGGCTTATCCCTCCTTTTCCGCTTCAGCCATCAGACCAACAGCACACACAAAGGTGCCGTTTTGCACTTGACCCTCCCTGCCTGGGATGAGGGTATCCACCGGGAGGGCGGGTAGGCCCAGAGTTTCCTCCAACAGGCGGCGCAGCGGCGCGATCTCCGCACCGCCGCCGATCAGGTATACCCCGTCCAGCTGGTTCTGTCGGTAGGTAAAGTGGTAGAAGTTGATGACCTTCAGCACCTCCACGGCCAGGTTTTCGTAGACCTCCATGCAGCGGGGATGCTCCAGAACCCCCTGGTGGTTGCCGCGTTTGTAGGCGTCGGCCAGGAAGGGGTCCATATGAAACAGATCGGCCACCACCTCGTCCAGAGCCCTGATGCCGATCGGTACGCGGCGGGCGGCTTGGATGTGGTCGCTGTGGACGACAAAAATACGGGTGGACAAAAAGCCCAGGTCGATAAAGCAAAACTCCCCGGGAGCTTCGGCGCGCTCCCGGCGGCAGTTCTGCACCAACTGAATGAGGGACATCTCCTGGGGGAGAATGCACTTGAGGAAGAAGCCCCCGGCGGAGAAAATACGGATATAGTCCTGGATCTGCTGGCGCTGGACCACCGCCGCCATCATGGTCAGCTGTTCTTCCCCCGGCTCATCCTGTTGGGGCGGTTCCTGGGACTCGGCCTGGCACAGGGCGTAGTCACAGTAGTACTGATGGGGCTCGCCGTGGATGAAGTCGCTGAATTCATAGGGCAGGTTGAGCATCAGCTGGTCCACCGACATGCGGGGCATGGTCACCAGGCGGCAGATGGCCTTGCTGGAGGGCAACAGTAGCCCCGCCGGCCCGCCGGGCAGGCGCAGGTCCTTTTTGGCCTTTTTCAAAAAGGCGGAGAAGGCGTGGGGCATGAGGATATTGTCCTCCTCCATCAGGTTCTCCGGCAGGGGCAGCTCGTGCAGCTCCAGAACCCCCTTTTTCAGCGCAGCAATTTTTAAACTGCTGTTACCCAGATCAAAGGCAACTTTTATACTTTTTGACATCAATTTCATCCTCTCATCCCAGCAGACTTAAATACCACTGGATCAATGGCCCTCCAAACAGGGTGACCGCCAGCCAGGCGGCCGCCAGAAAGGGGCCCAGGGGAATTTCCGCCCCGGACTGACGCCGTCCCGGCCCGGCGGCCCACGCAAGGGCCAGCACACAGGCCAAAACCAGTAGCAGCAGCATCTCCAGCCAGCTAAGGTACAGCCCCAGCACAAACAAAAGCTTAATATCGCCGCCCCCCAGGGTGTCCTTTTTCAGCAGAGCGTCCATCACCAGGGACAGCAGCAGCAGGGGCAGGGACACGCTAAAGGCACCCAGGGCCATTTGGGGCAGGGTCTCACCCAGGGGCTCCTGGAGCAGGACAAGAAAGGCCACCCGGTTGACAATTGCCACAAGCAACAGCTTGTCGGGCAGTATGTGGGTAGTCCAGTCAACTAAACTGAGCAGCAAAAGAAGTCCCGCCAGGATGAGCTGCATGACCAGCTCCAGGCTGGGACCAAATTTCAGCCCCAGGGCGGCAAACCCCGCCGCCCCCACCAGCTCCGCCACCAGGCAGCGCACGGGGATGGCCCCGCCGCAGTGGCGGCAGCGGCCACGGGAAAACAGGTAGCTAAAGATGGGGATCAGCTCCCCCACCCCCAGCACATGGCCGCAGCCATCACACCGAGAGCGCCCCGTGGGCAGGCCGCCCCGGTCGGCGGCGCAGCAGAGAAAGCTGCCCAACGCCGCCCCCAGAACGGCCAGCCACAGGGCTATGTAAAATTGTAACAGCAGGTCTGCGTCCATGCGCGGGGTACTCCTTTTCAAGGAAAATCAGTCAAAAAATTTTAACCTCATCCCAGTTAATTTCTATGTTGGTCACGCCGTCGTCCGCTGTAATATCCACTCGGACAAATTTGCCCTTGTGGGCTTTGCTCTGACCGTAGTCATAGCCGGGGGTTCCGGCTGGGGGCCAATCTTCATCACGGGTAATGATGGTCGCCGTGCCATCGGATCTGTAAAAATAAGTGATATTTCCAGTGTGGCCCTCCATCAGGTAGTCCGCCAGGGCGACAGCCTTGGCGGACCGCTCATTGGCCTGGTCGGTAGCTACCCGGACCTCTTCCAGGCTGGCATTGACCATGGGAATAGACACCGCCACAAGGACGGCGATGACAGCCACCACGATGAGCATTTCGATGAGGGTAAAGCCGCCGGTGCGGCGGCGCCGGGACCTCTTCATACTCCTTCGCCTCCTGTGGGACAGACAAGACAAACGGCCTTGGGAGGGCTCCGGAAAGTCCGGAGCTCTCCCAAAGCGGTTTTCCGCTTTGGGTTCCCACCGGGGGGCCACCCCGCCCCGGCGGAAGATATCTTTATTTATATCTTTTTAAATGCTCACGAACTATGAGCGGTAGAATCACCACCAGTTGCCGGTACTTCCGCCCATTCCAGATCACTAACGGTACCGTCAGTACCGATAGTAAGCTTAATATAGCCATCTTTATGCTTAGAACACTGACCATATTTGGAGGCAGTCGGTGCCGTGGTAACAATGGTACCGGTATTTGCGTCATAATAACAAGTACCGGTAGTTCCAGTCGTCATGTAAGTAATAATTGCGGCAGCCTTCGCAGCCCGCTCATTGGCCTGGTCGGTGGCGACTTTGGCCTTGTCCAGGGAACTGCTCACCATGGGGATGGACACCGCCACCAGAATGGCGATAATGGCCACCACGATGAGCATCTCGATGAGGGTGAAGCCGCCGGTCTTCTTCAGCTTCTTGGACAATTTCTGTTTCAGATTCATTGGATTCTCTCCTCCTTCTTATTTGTATCTGCCCTGGGGCAGATCAAAAACATATATTTCATCAAAGGACGGGGTGGCCGCCCTCTCATGACAGACTAAATGCTTCCGTACAGGCTGAACATGGGCAGATAAATGGACAGCAGAATGAGTACCACAAACACCGCCATAACACAGATGATGATGGGCTCCAGCAGGGCCAGGGCCCGGGCGGACAGGGTGTCCACCTCGTTGTCGTAGTACTCGGCCTGGATCTCCAACGTGCCCTCCAACGAGCCGGTGGCCTCGCCCATAGCGGTCATCTGCACCAGCATGGGGGGCAGGTCTTTGCAGGTGCGCAGACACTCCCCCAGGGGGCGTCCCCCCTCCACACCGGGGATGACGCTCTGGATCTGCGCCGACAGGTGGGCGTTGCTCACCGAGCGGGAGGCGGTGTCCAACGCCTTCAGGATGGGCATGCCCGCCGAGAGCATGGCGGCCATGGTGTGGGCAAACTGGCTGGCCGAGGTCATGGCGGCAAGCTGGCCCAGGATAGGCAGGGTCAGCCGGAACTGGGCCATGCGGATGCGCCCCCCTGCCGTTCCGGCGTACAGCCGGATCAGAAAGACGATCGCTGCCACCACACACAGCAGTACCCAGATGTACCGGCTGAAAAAGTTGGACAGTCCGATCACAATTCGGGTCGGTAATGGCAGCTCTATACTCATGGACTCAAAGGCAGAGGCAAAGGTGGGCACGGCGTAGGTCATAATGATGATGATGACAAACACCGCCACCACTGTGAGAAAGGCGGGGTAAATCAGGGCGCTGGTGGCCTTCTGCCGGGTCTTGGTCATGCGGTCGTAGTAGGTGCTCATCCGGTCAAAGGAGCGCACCAAATCGCCCGACTCCTCCCCCGCCCGGATGGTCTCAATAAAAGTCACGGGCAGGCGGCCCTTGCCTCGCTGGGAGAAGCTGTAAGAAAGGCTCCAGCCATTGGCGATGTCCAGAGACACCTCGTCCAGCAGCTTTTTGAGCATTTTATCCGAAATCTGGGAGGCCACCAGGTCCACCGTCTGCACCAGAGGCAAGCCCGCCTTGAGGATGATGGCAAACTGTTTGCACATCAAGGCAAAGACCTTCAGGTTGAGCTTTTGAAATTTCTCCAGAGGGTCGGTGCGGGGGGCGGCGATCTCCTCCAGCTTGAGCACCACGTCGTAGCTCTGGCGGATGAGGGAAACCGCCTGGGCGCTGTCGGAGGCCTCCAGCACACCCTCGGCCCGCTGGCCGTCTCCGCCCACGGCTTCATAGCGATAGGTCGGCATGGTCTATCCCTCCTTCATCGGCCAATGCTCCGGGGACGGGTTCCCAGACCGGTGCCCACAGGCCCGCCCATAGAAGAGGCCGACATCTGACCCAAGCCGCCCCGCAGCGCGCCCTCCATGGTCTGCTGGGAGATGGCCCCGCTGCGGTACAGGTTTTGCAAAGAGCGGTCCATGAGGATGTTGCCGATGGAGCCGCTGGTCTGGATGGAGTTCTGAATCTGGGGGGTCTTACCCTCCCGGATGAGGTTGCGGATGGCGTCGTCGGTCTTCATCACCTCGCAGGCCAGCACCCGGCCCGGCTTGCCGTTGCGGGGCAGAAGCTGCTGGGAGAGCACTGCCTTCAACGTCATGGACAGCTGGAGCCGGATCTGCTGCTGCCGCTCGGCGGGAAAGACGTCCACGATACGGTCAATGGAGTCGGCGGCCGAGTTGGTGTGGACGGTGCCGAAAACCAGGTGGCCCGTCTCGGCGGCGGTGAGGGCGGTCTGGATGGTGTCCAGGTCCCGCATCTCCCCCACCAGGATTACATCCGGGTCCTCACGCAGAGCGGCCCGCAGACCGGCGGCAAAGCTCATGGTATCCCGGCCGATCTCCCGCTGGTTGATGAGGCACTGGTCGGGGGTGTAGATGTACTCCACCGGGTCCTCCAGGGTGAGGATGTGCAGCCGCTGGGTGTGGTTAATCTGGTTGAGCAGGGCGGCCAGAGTGGTGGATTTGCCCGAGCCTGTCTCGCCGGTGATGAGCACCAGCCCCTGGTTGTAGGAGGCAAACTCCTTCACCACCTCGGGCAGACCCAGCTCCTCCAGCTGGGGGATGTGATCGTTGAGCAGACGGATGGCGGCGGAGTAAAACCCCTGCTGTCGAAACAGGTTCACACGGCAGCGCACCCCCGCGATGGTGAGGGCCAGATCCAGCTCGCCCACCGCCTCCAGCTGGCCGAAATTGTCTCCCGCCAGCTCCCGGGCCATCTCCATGCATTGCTGGGCGGTGAGGGGGGTGGGCTCCAGGTCCCGGATCTCCCCGTCCACCCGGTATTTGGGGGGCAGGGCGCAGACCAGATGCAGGTCAGAGGCCCGGTCAGCTTTGGCTTTTTCGATGTATTCCTTGATGTTCATTCCACTTGTCTCCCTACGATCCTGAGGATTTCCTCTGTGGTGGTGACCCCCTGGGTCACCAGCTGGGCACAGTTGACCAGGAGGGGCTGGAAGGTGGAGTGGTGTACCGCCTCCTCCAGCTCCTTGAGGTCCCGCCGGTGGATGGCCCGGCGGATCTCCGGCGTGACCGGCAGGATCTCAAACACCGCCGTCCGGCCCCGATAGCCGGTCTGGAAGCAGTCCGGGCAGCCCGCGCCCCGGTAAAACTTCAGGTCATCCCTCCAGGGCAGCTCCAGCAGGGCGGCCTCCTCCTCGGTGGGCGTGTAGGCCTGACAGCACCGGGGACAGATCTTTCGCACCAGCCGCTGGGAAATGATGCCCCGCACCGCCCCGGCGATGAGGTAGGGCTCCACCCCGATGTCCAGCAGGCGGTCGATGGAGGACAGGGCGTCGTTGGTGTGGATGGTGGTGAGCACCAGGTGGCCGGTCATAGCCGCCCGCATGGCGATCTCCGCCGTCTCGCCGTCCCGAATCTCGCCTACGGCGATGATGTCCGGGTCCTGGCGCAGTACCGCCCGCAGGGCGTTGGCAAAGGTCAGGTCGGTGCGCTCGTTGATCTGCACCTGGCAGACCCCTTCCATGTGGTACTCCACCGGGTCCTCCAGGGAGATGAGGTTGACCTCCTCGCTCTTCTTGTGGTCGATCATGGTGTAGAGGGTGGAGGTCTTACCGGAGCCGGTGGGGCCCACCACCATCAGCACACCCTCGGTGCTGCCGGAGAGCAGCTCCAGGAACTTGCGCCGGTTCTCCCCCTGCAGGCCGATGCCGTCGATGGTGACCATCCGTGCATCCTTGCGCAGCAGACGGATGACGATTTTCTCCCCGTGGATGGTGGGCAGAGTGGACACACGCAAATCCAGGGTCTCCTGCTGCACCGTCATGTTGATGCGCCCGTCCTGGGGGATGTTCTTCTGGGCGATGTCCATCTGGGCCATGATCTTGATACGGGAAATGACCGACATCTGTAATTCCCGGGGTACCGTGATGATGTTGCGCAACACGCCGTCGATGCGCATGCGGATTTGCAGCTTCTCGCCGGTAGGCTCCAGGTGGATGTCGCTAGCGTTTTCCGTATAGGCCCGGTGGATGATGGAGTTGACCAGGCGGATGGTGGGGGCGGCGTTTTCGTCCCCCTCGTCGGCCGCCAGCTGCATCTCATCGCCGATGCGGATGGCCGCTCCATACTGGCCGGAGTCCAGGTCCCGGCGCATGTCCTCAATGGCCTTCATGGTGCCCTGGTTGCTGTACAGGTTCTGTACAGCCCGCTCCAGGGCGGATTCGGTGGCGATCATGGGAATGACCTGGCGGCGGGTAGCCGCCGCCACCTCTTCAATGGCGGTAAAGTTCAGCGGGTCGGACATCCCCAGGTACAGCTCTGTGCGAGTGGCCCGCACCGGGACCACCCGGTGCTTTTTGGCAATGCTTTTGGGCACCAGCTGGGCCATTTCTGATGAGATGGTACAGGCGTTCAGGTCGATGAACTCCAGACCCAGCTGGGTCATCAGGGCCTCAATCACCTGGTTTTCTGTAATGATGTGGTTGTCCCGCAGGATATCGCCCAGGCGCTTGCCGTTTTCTTTTTGCAGCTTGAGGGCCTCTTGCAGCTGCTCTTGGGTAATGGTGCCGTTGCCCACCAGCAGGTCGCCCAGCCGTGTGTACTTCATGTGCTTCCTCCCTCTTCGCCCACGGCGCCGTTGAGGCAGCGGACGGAAAATTCGGTTTCATTGGAGATGGAATTGCGTCCGGTCACTTTTAATTGGACCGTAAACAGCCTGGCCGTTTCATCATAGACGATGCTCCATGTCTCAATCCGGTAGGCTCCGTTGCCGTAGGCTCCGCCGGAGAGCATCTGGCGTTTATTCGCTTCCAGCTGCTGATTTTCATTGAGGGACAGGGTGGTGTTGCGGCCGTAATTGACGCTGGTATAGCGCTGAAGATTGCCGCTTCCGTCCGTCTCCACATCCCGGGCGTAACGCAGTTCGTTGGACAGCAGGTCGGCAAGAGTGGACAGGAGCAGCTGGCTCTCCGCCTCACCGGTCATTTTGTTGTAGCTGTCCTGTGCCATGAACAGGCCGGTATTGAGCATCAGCCCCAGCAGCGCCAGCACCCCCGCCGCCGCAACCATCTCCACCAGGGTCAGGCCCCGGCTGCTTTTCAGCTTTCGGCGCAGGCGCTTCATGGGCCAGCACCCCCGGCGGCGGTGTCCAGGGCGTAGGAGTACAGCCCCTCTCCCCCGTACACCTGGACGGGAATGTCAATCGATGTGCCGCCCTCCGTCAGCTTGACAACAGGAGAGGCACTGACACCCTCGGTCACAGGGGCTTGGCGGTTTTCCGCCGCCGTCAGGGTCTCATAGAAATACTCGTCAGACGTGTCCGCCTGCCGGCCCAGATTGGCGGAGACCGCTACGCCCCCCAGCAGCATCGCCACGGACAAAGAGGCGATGAGGATGGAGGCCAGCACTTCTACCAGGGTTTCGCCCCGCTGGCTGCGGAGTTTTCGTTTCAGAGATTTCATGCTCCTGCCGCCCCTCCTTCCTCTTCAACATCCAAAATGGTGATCCAGCCAAGGGTCCATTGCATTGCCTCTGTATCGTGAGTGCCAACTGACAGATTGGAAACAGTGGGTTTATTCTCCTTCGGAGTCAGCTCAGCTTCCACCTTGTAGGTATTCAGTCCGTCCAGATATGCGGTAATATAGATAGCGTAGGACTCTTTTACCTCTAAGGTAATGTGCACCGGAGTGTCATCCAGTTCCGTACCGGTAACGGTGGTAAGGATAAGCGTATGAGGGGAAATAGCACCGGATTTGGGATCTACAATCGTAATTCCGCTTCCTGTCAAAACACTACTGATTTCCTCGGCAAAAAGCAACTCAAAGTCATTCAAAAAAACATTTTTCAAATTCCCGTCTTCTGTGGCGGGACTGGTATGGGTGTACGTTCCGTCCAACTGCCTTAAATATTTCAGAATGATTGTTTCTATTACTTCCCCATCATCATTCGTAATATCTTCTGTCTCTTCCCAATACACATACTGCCCACGATATTCCGACCGGTTGAGCTCGTCGCACAGTGTGCTCACCGCGCTGGAGAGGGCCAGATAGATCTGGTGCTCCTCCAGATTGCTGCGGTGCTTGCCGGCGTTGGCCACTGCCGCCATCAGAATGGAGGCGGTGACCATGGAGCAGATCAGCAGGAACAGCAGAGCCAGCAGCATGGAGGCTCCCCGCTGACTGCACAGCTTACGGGATATTGCGCCTGTCATATCTGCCCCTCCTCTGTCTCTATGCCCGCTCCACCCTCTTCGGTAGTTTCTTTTTTGATCTGCACCGGCAGGTCTTTCCATACAAGGTGTGTGCTGCCTCCGTACTCAAACTGGAACTGCACCCGTACTGAGGCGTAAGCTTCGCCCAGCTTGGGATAGTAGGCCTCAATGGACAAGATTCCTATTTGATCTATGCCGTCCTCGGTCGTAGCCCAATCCGCCAAGATGGTGCTCTTGTAGTTGTCATCCATCTCAAATGCTGTAATTTTCACGTCTGAGACGAGAGCTTCCCCGTCCACTTTGAGGGTAAACTGACCTCCTGCACAGGTTCCGGTTCCGTCATCGGGTTCAATTTTACTTTCGGTTCCGTTATAGGAGACAGTCATTTCACTGGTTGCTGTTGCAGTTTCGTCGAAGGTGATGACCAAGGGAGTCAGTTCGATTTCCGGCGCAACCAACTCCAGGTTGACTGCGCTGGTGGCGTGATAGTTCTTTTCCAGGTAAGTAAAGTCGTATCCCACCGTAATCTGGGTATTGCCGGGGTTTGTGCCGCTGTTGGCAGTGAGGATCAAATTGTCCAGAGCAATGGAGGCTGTGGCAAAGTAGTCCGGGTCAAACTCCACTGTGGAGATGGACAGTTCAACGAGATTTTCCAGCGTGTCTGGCAGCGAATTTCCATCACGATTCCGCAGCTCCAGAGCAGTCTGCACCGTCTCATCGGTAAAGATCAGCACAGGAGGGGTGGCCGTAGCCGCCAGACGCAGCTCCGCCGTCACATTGACCGCAATATCCAGGGTGTATGGCGGCTCGCCGTCTACGGTATAGGTTACGGTGACAACGGTGCTGCCTGTTTGCCGGCCAGTGATGGACAGGGTGTTGGTTTCACCCGCGGTTACAGAAAGCGTGGCCGTGGCAATGTCCGGGTCATAGCTCTCAGATGTTGTATCCACACTCCAGGTACCATCCGTGTCCACACCCTCCAGGGAGAGCTCCTCGAGACATACCGCGCCCTCGTCCTCTGTTTTGTAATCGGCGAACAGATCCAGGTTTACCGGCAGAGCGCCGTTTTCCCGGCGGATTCCTGCCAGTGGCCAGTCGCCGTAGTGAACACTGGCTTTTCCACCGGCCACCAGATCGCTGGACTGGGTGAGGATGGTGGGGAAGGGGTAGTCCCGGCCCAAAAGACTGGAATCGCTGCCAAAGCTGTACCGGCCATTGAGGGGATTGCCGCCAGATGAGGTGATGGTCACGGTGGAGAATTTTTGGTCCTGCTCGGTAATGTTAGCGTTGAGACTTGCCAGCAAGCCGGTTTCGCTGTTCGGGTTGGTGTCCGCCATTTCGGTATAGGTCAGGGGGGTGACATTTGTATTGTTGTAGATGTCAGTCTCGGCCATGACACGCCACTGATTATCCGTGGTGGAAATGCCATTGGGATTGTTCTTCAATACTACAGATTCCAGATAATAGTTATTGTCATAGGTAGTGGTACCCCTGTCGCTGGTATTCTGGCCGACACCTTGGCCTCTGGCATCCCGCAGATCGCCGTTACCGCCGATAGCATACAATGCAACAATGCCTCCGCCGTACTGATTAGCATTGCTTGTGCTGTCCCAGAATGGTTCGACCGGCATATCCTTCTGGGCAGGCAGTTCCACATAGGTATAGCAGTTCTCAATTGTATTGGTCAGGGTTCCATTTTTTCCAATCCTAGTATTGTTGTCCACGGTCAGAGGCTTCATATAGATACCGCCGGAAATACCGCCGATATAGATGCCGCGGTTATAGGCGACCACAGCGTTTGTTACCCGGATACTGCCGCCGGTATAGCTGTTGGTGATGCTACCCTGGCTGGTCCCCACCAGGCCGCCCACACGGACGTTGTCGTTGTCATCCGAGCTAAGGATGATGTCTGTCACGGCACTGCATCCGGTGAGCTTCATATTGGAGATTCCAAGCAGACCGCCCAGGCCGGTGCCGCCCCAGTTTCCGCCGCCCTCGTGGGAGTCGGTAATGGTATAGCCCGCCACCGCGCAGTTTTCAATGGCGCTGCCCTTTGTGGAGGCCGCCAGACCGGCCAGGCCGCCGATGGCATACCAGGTACTGTCGGTTTTGCCCTGAGCGTTGTTATAGCTGTTGACAAAGCCCTTGCCATCCTCGGAGTAGAGCACCACATTGCGCAGCACCCCGTTGAATACTGCGCCGAACAGCCCGGCACAGGAGGATTTCTGTCCCTGGATGTTCACGTTGGCGATCAGGTAGTCCTGCCCATCATAGGTGCCCCCGAACCAGCCGGACAGGGAGCCGGTTGACTGCTGCTGCTGATCATAAAATTCGGCGATGGGGTTATAGATCCTGCCGCTGCCGGTCAGATCGTGGCTCTGCGCCCATGCGTAGTCGCGCTGGACAACGGTATAAGTCACGGTATCATTCTGCTTATTTTTCTTCTCCTGGCTGTAGGACAGATAGGGGAACTGGGTATTGTTGTCTTTGGTGAGAACGGTGTTGGTGTCCTTCTCCTCCTGGTTCCAGTTGATAAACTGGAGCTGGGCGATGGAGCGCACCCCGTAGGGGTTTTTCTCCGTCCCGGGCAGGTCGGTGGGCACACCCGCCGCCGCGGTCTGCCCCCCGGTGAGCTGGACCGCCATGGCGTCGGCAAAGAAGGGGCTGAGGCGCACGGTGAGGGTGGCGGTACCCTGGGTCAGCTTCCAGATGCCGTAGGGGGGCTCGCCGTTTTTGGCCTGGCCCGACTCCACTGTGAACAGGCCCTGCTTCTCCTCCGCCGTGCCCCAGGTGTTGTAGCTGTGGAAGGCGTACTTCCCGCCCATCAGTTCGGACAGGGCCTCGTTGGCTTCTGCGTTTTCCAGAGTTTTATCGGGGGTAAAGTCTGTATCATTGCTATACCCAATGCCTTCGCTCTTCAGCGTGGTTTCCAGGGTCTCTCCTAAAGCCTGGGAGAAATACCCATACCCGTACTCGGTGACCACACCGCCGTCCCCATGGGCAGTGGACAGGGTACCGCTTTTCACTGCCTGCTCGTCTGCCGTCAGGGAGATGGCACTGATATGGTAAGATACGGTTTCATCAATGGTCAGCTTTTCCCAGTAGTACACGCCCATCATGCCCAGGTCCATCCGCTCGGGCCACTGGCCATAGTGGATCAGCGACACGGTGTCATTCCCCTCCACTGTGACCACGGCGGGGTAGGGGTAAGCCCCCTCCCAGCTGGACGCGGCCCCCCGTTCCATACCCAGCGCATCAACAGCATCACTCTCGGTCTGCCCGGCCAGGGCCTCCCAGGTTACCGCGGTGGCGGAGGGGTCCTCATACAGGGCGGCATAGTTTTCGCCCCGATAGGTAAAGTTGCCGTTGTTGAGATAGACACAGCTTCTGGAGTAATCCGGGCAGAAACCATAGCGTTGGGCGTCGCCGTCGGAGAGCAGGTAGACAGCGGCATAGCTGCGTGAGAGGCTGGCACTACTGCGCCCGGCAAAGCCGCAGGCGTACACCGTACCGTAACGGGCCTGGGAAACCGACACCTTACCCACGGCATAGCACTGGTCGATGATGCCGCCAGCGGTGTTTTCGCCCGCAAATCCCCCCGCATAGGCGTGGGACATGGAGGCTTCCGCCGTGATGGATGCGCCTTCCACGGCGCTGTTTTGGATGGTGCCGTGGTTCTGCCCTACCAGACCACCCAGATAGATGGTGCTGTACTGGTAACCGTTGGCCTGCAGCCGCACCCCATAAGAGGCGCAGTTATCCACTGTACCTCCATTGAACCCGGCCAGTGCGCCCACATACAAAGTCTGAGAGCTGCTGCCCGATTGGGTCACGGAAAGCACATCCGTATCCCGCATCTGGTAGACGATATCCTGGAGTACACCGGTGCTGTACCCAAACAGGCCCACATGCTGGTAGGCGTTGCCCTCGTCATCCTGAACGGTGGGCACCACCCCCGTAATGCTGTGGTAGTTGCCATAGTAGACACACCGGAAGGGGCTGACCGCGCTCAGACCAATGGGGGTCTGGGACCAGTTGCCGGTAAACAGCTCTGTAAACCGCTGATACCCCTTGTAGGTGTCATAATCCAGATCCCGCTGCTGGAGGAAACGGTACTGATTATTGCTGGCGTAGTAGTCCTCAAATTTGCTCAGGTTGTAGAGATGACGGGGGGTGCGCACCTCCACCCGAAGCTGTGCAGCCTTGGCGGGCAGTTCATCCTCTTTGATCTCCTCATCGGTGAGAACGGTGTTGGCAAAGTGGGGACTATAGTAGTAGGTCTGGTTTCCCGCGTCGATAATGCCTTCACCTGTAGGGGTATCATCAATCGTAATCTTCTGGTAAAAATCGGGGGAAGCATAGTCGCTGCTGACCACTTCCTCGGGCAGAGGCAGGAGGTAGTAGTAATTGGTTTCTTCATTGGTATCGCCAACATCCACAATCTCATAAATGGGATGATCTTCCTTGCCGCCTCCGTAGTTAAATGTGCCCTCAGTGGTGCTGTTGTTCGCGGTTTGATAATTTACAGTCAAAGTAGCTCCAATTCTGGAGATTTGCTGTGTGCTCTCGTAGGCCACCGCATAGCCGTCCTCCACCACGGCTTTGTCGTCCGACAGGCCGCTGATTTGAAAGCCGTAGGAGTATGTACCATCCTCCTCCTTGTAGACTTCGTAGTACACCAGACTGCCGTTTTGGAACTGAGCGCCCCAGTCGCCCCAGTGGTCCAGCTTCTCCAGTCCAGGGTAAATATAGGTGTTCAGGGACAGGGTGGTCTGGAGGTTATAGGGGTGAGACTGCAGGATGCGTTTGGAGGTAAACACATTGCTGCCAAAGAGATCATCCCACTGAGTGGAGTCAATGAGGTTGCCATAGGACACACCCTGATCATCATTTCCCTGGAAGTTAAAGTCTTCGGAGTCCAGATAGTATGTCTTTTTATAGTCGTTTCCAGTTTCACACAGGGGATAGTTGGCCACTGTCTCCACCGCGGTAAACAGCATGGCGCTGTAAGAGCTTTCCACTGCCGCGGTACCTTTGCCCAGGCACAGCCCGGCGGCCCGGGCAGAGGTATCCCCGCTGTCAATAAAGCCTACGGCGTAGCTGCCGTAAATGGTTGTGCCAGTTCCCATCAGATCGCCCACCAGGCCCGCCGCAGCAGGTCCGTCCAGATAGGAGGCAGCGTAGGAGCGGTCAATTTCCAGTCCGCTGCCCTCGCCCACAAGGCCGCCCACCGGGTCGGTGCTCTTCACCAGGGAGGAGGCGGAGCAGTTGGTGATGTCGGAGCTGGTCAGCCTTCCCGCCAGACCGCCTGCCGGGCCGCTGCCGGTGATCTGATACTTGAATTGGGTGGCGCTGTCGCCCAGTACATCCCGCAGATTGGTGGTCTCCTCGGAACGGTTCTCCCAGTAGACCTGACAGTTGTCGATGGTCAGATGGCTACCATCGCCCACCAGCGCACCCGCTGGGCCGCTGCCGCCATTCACCACAGTGTTTACCAGGCGGATGTTGTTCAGTGTTTTAATGTCACCATCCATACCGGAGAAGTCGCCAAACATACCTGCGGAAGCACTGCCGCTACTTTTGACATTCAAATCGTAGATAGAAAACGCTCCGCCATCGTAGCTGGTCAACTTCGCATTCTCAATGGGCCGGAATTCGTAGCCCTCCACATCCTGAATATCCTTCTTCTGCACCGCCTTCGTTTTTTCTGCGGCCACATTGGACCAATCTGAATCCAGATTTTGCAGGTGGCGCAGACAGGCGATGTAGGCGGTATCCCCATCGCTGCCCTTGGCAAACAGACTGTTGTCACTGGCGCTCTTCCGGGCGCCGTTGACCTTCAGCTCTGTGCCGTCATATCCTACCTCAGCGGTAATGGTAAAGTCATCGCCATAGGTCAACCCACTGAAGAGTTCCTTGAACTGCTTTTCATCCTCCTTCAAAGAATCCAGTGTCCAGGTGTAGGTATAGATTAAGTAGGAAACTTCCTCTTCGTAAGCACGCTCTACATTGTCAGCCATCTGGTCCAGCGTTAAAGGCTGCTCCTGATAAGTCAGGGTCACATCCAGCTCGACGTTGTCTGCCTCTCCCATGGTATGAAGGGTCCTGGGTACCCAGTAGGTGACCTCCACCCGCAGAGTATCCTCGTTATAGATATTGATGACCGGGGTGCGCAAGGAGATGGTGGTACCGCTTTCGGCGGACTCTCCTCCGTAGTAGCCCACCATGGGCTTGCGGTTCATGCGGTCAAGCTTGGATGCGGCCCGCCACTCTTGATAGAAGTCGGGGAAAGTTCCAGCAGTCACACCGAGATCCTGATCGGAGTAGAACACGTCGATCACACTGCCGCTTTCCGGCTCATAGGTGATCCAGAAGTCCCCGTCCCATAGAGCGGGATCAATGGTCCCGCTGGGAAGTAGCTGAGCCATATAAGAGCTGTCACAATGAATATAGTAGACGGTGATCTGAATGCCGCCGTCGGAATTGGGGATGACCTCCACATTTTCGATTGAATTTGTACTATCAACCACCAATCCATTCAACTGCTGGCTGCTGCGCAGAAGGATGGCCCGGTTCTGGGCAGCCAGAAAAATCTCTTTGGCGGAGTTGTCCAGCTGGGCCAACTGTAAATAGCGCATATAGGTTATGATCCCCACGACAGACACCGCCAGAAGAACCAGGGAAATCAGTATGACAAGCAGCATTTCCTGTACGGTGAAGCCATGCTGACCATATTTCTTTGTAAGGTTCATACAGTTTCCCCCTGTGCCCTGTGGTGTAAGCCTGTGATGCGGATCGGTTCCAATTCTACCCTGCGGCCGCTGTTTTCCCTTCCAACTGTTTGGACGCCATACCGTTTTTCCGACAGAAGGGATGGCGTATGCTCCGTCTCCCACTTTGGTACAGCGGTAAGATGGATCTCACGCGTGTAAATCATGTGGGGCTCATCCATTCCCATAGCTTTATGGTTTTTCTACTGGAGCCCCTGTTCTCTGTGCGCTTTTTCGCCCATCTCGCTGACCATCCGGTAGATGTCACCTAGCTCCATAGGACGATAATAATAAAACCCTTGGATCATGTCACAACCCGTATCTAAAATCAGTTCGTTCTGCGCCTCGGTCTCTACTCCTTCTATGCATACCGTTTTGCCAAACTGGTGACATGCAAAGACGATACTGCGTATGAAGTTCAGGTTCTCTTTGGACTCCATCACTTCCGCAATCAGAGAACGATCCAGCTTGATGATGCTGGACGGATAACGGAGCAGCATGCGCAGGGAGGAATATCCGCTCCCAAAATCATCCAACGCAATATAAAGCCCCATTTTTTGTGCTTCCAGAACAAAGTGCGTTAAATTTTCCGGCTGTTCGTCCAGGAAGCTCTCGGTCAATTCAGCAATTAGATTAGAGCCGGATAAGCCGTATTTTTTTAGGGTATCTTCCATAAACGGAAGAAGCGTTGGGTCCGATAACTGCTGTAGGCTTACGTTGAAAGTCAAATAAAACACCGGATTGTATGTATGGATTCTAACGCATGTGCTGACCGCCTGCTCAAATACCCACCGGCCGACGATATGCATCAAGCTGTCCTTCTCAAGCATGGGGATAAAAATGGACGGTGATATGTCCTGGCCCTCATAAGACCAACGGAGCAAAACCTCTCCGCCGAGAGCCGAGCCGTCGCCTGCGGAGACCACGGGCTGAACGACGATACGGAAATTCTTCATGTTCTGCATAACATCCTGATTCAGGGTCAACGCCATGCTGGACATTTTTTGGGCGGAGGCAAAGTGTTCTGTTGAATCATCGACATAGGGCAGCGATGTATTTTGTTTGGCGACACGGATCAGGGTGAGAAGACAGTTGATCAAATCCTCGGAGGATAAATCACCGTTTGGGTATCGCATAACACCGAATGCGCAGGCTTTTTGGATCGTTACCCCTTTGCTGTCATAGCAGGCCCTGACGACGCTGCGGATCTGTTCGATAAGTGCTTCCGCACCGATATATGCACACACAGGGTTAACAATGGCCATACAACGGGTGCCTTCCAGACGGTAGAAGGTCATCTGCCAGGAAAAACGCTCTACCAACTCATTTGACACCTTTTGGATCAAACGATCTCCGTATGCGCGTCCCCTTGTGCCGTTGATCTCTGTCAGTCCGTTTAGACTAAATCCAATGATAAATGTGTCTTCCCCTCTCTTCTGCAGCTCATTGAGCTGCTGGATCGATGCATGCTCACGCAGAAACCCGGTTACAGGGTCTACCACAAATTTTTTGTCTTGGTGAGTGACTCTGCCGGAGAAAAAAAGGGGCTTTGCTTTCTTCTCATCCCACTTTAGGATGCCATAGCAGCGTATCCACTGGTTATTCCCATTGACGTCTCGGATACGGTAGTGCAAATCATGAACCGTCCGTTTTTCACGCAGCATTCGCGAAATATCCTGCCAATAAATATCCTGATCTTCCGGGGTGCTGATTCGTTTCCCCCAAGCAGATAAAAGTCCATATACCAAATTGCTCTGGAAGCCAAAATCGTCACGCATATTATCGGAAATATAAAATAAATCTTCTTGCATGTCGCCCAAATAAAAGTAACTGGAATCGTTATTCTCCGAAACAGACTGAATCAGCGACTCCGCATCAATTTCCACTAAGGATAAGAACGTTTGTAACGGTGTCTGTGGATTAAGAGTCTCATTTTTCGCCAGACGATTTTTGCCGGCTAAGCCGCGGCGTTCAACGCCCGGGCACTGGCCATAAATACGATAGTAGTTCCTTTTATCCTCATACATGACTTGGTCAGCGTCCGAAATCAGTTTGTCTAAGTTAAGCGGCTGCTGCTCAGACCAAACGTAACCAATGGCAATATGATGCTGATCTTCCCTGACCTTTTTTCTAAGGTCAAATACTGTGCTCTGAAATTCTTGTTCGGTATATTCCGGGCAGAGGACGATAAATTCATCCCCGCCAGTGCGGTAAATTCTGCTTGAACCGGCGACCTCTTTCAGAATTTCGTAGCAATGGCAGATGAGTTGGTCGCCAGACTTGTGTCCAAACGTATCGTTTGTCGCTTTTAAGCCGGTAATATCACAATAGATCACGCCTACGGAGTTCATTGGCAAATCTCCATATTGCTCAGTCAGAGCATGGCGATTCAGAGCCCCTGTCAGTTGGTCATGATAACTCAGATCATTCAGCCGCCGGAGCCATTCCCGGCGGCGCAAAAGCGTAGAAGTAAAATACCCGATTACATTTAAAAACGTTTCGATCATGGGAAGCATCGCGGCATCAGGATTGTCTACGCCAATAAATCCTATAATTTCCCCGTCTGAAGTAATGGGCCCAGCGGCCAAACTGCGAATTCCCTGCGGCTTCAGGATCGCGTAAGACTCCGGATACATGGTACGAATATCTTCCAGATCGGGGATGACCGTGACCTTTTGAGAAGCAAATAACGTCATCCACCACTCAATCGCTGAATAGGGAACGTTCTGCAAGAACTCTTTTTGTGGCGTAACGCCAGGTTTACACCATTCGTAAGTATTACTTGCGAAGCGCGATTCATTAAACTCAAATATATAGGTGCGGTCGCAACAAAAGGTTTCACCTATATATTGAAGCATTTTGTCAATGGATTGGTCTGCGATTGGATTGCGTTTTTCTGGGAGAGAAGAACGGTGTGCAAATCGGCGAGATGCTGCGCAGCCAGAGCGCGGCTGTTCTGATCCTCCGGATGATCGGCCAGGATCTGAAAGAGATTCTGTACCGTTTGTGCCTTGCTCTGATATACCGGCTGGTAGGCCAGCAAGGCTTCCGGCATATGAAGGAGATTTCCGCCCACGGAATTCTTCCACAGCAGGGCGTTTGATTTTGCCAAAGAAGTCGTTTGCTCTGCCTCTGCAAACCAGGCAGGGATGTTTTTCGGGACCGGAAGAATCAGCTGTTCGGTCTGATGACAGAAGTTCATAACTCGTGCGAATGAATTGATGTAGGTTTCCATCTCCTTGTTGACTGCATCCTTCATGGGAAAGGAATATAAACGCATAGTATCGCTCCTTTTATGCTTGTATGATGGTTTTCAGTTGGTTCCACAGGAGATCAAGCCTTGATATCTGTGAAAGGGCTTCGTCCGGATGATGGGCTGGGTCTGAATTTTGAAGATCTGTGAGTTGCTTCACACAGGCGGAAAATCCATCTGTGACCTCCCGGCAAAACTGGTTTACATCGCAGAGCGGTCCTGTAGACTGACCGATGTCTGAACTAAGATTTGCCACTCTGTTCTGTACTCCCACAGCAGGATTTCCATGTCCCATCATTCCACAGCGATTCCGAATGCACCGTTCCCGGTAACCCTGCAAGTGAATGGCTCGTTCAGAAAGCGCCGAATTCGAAGATATGAGCGCATCACAGTGTCCGTCTGGTTTGGACTCCTCCAGACTTGCGCTGATCCGGTCAAGTTCCTTAGAAAGATTGCGGATGCTCTTCTCCAGATTTATTATATCATATTTTCGGAATACTCCCAACAAATTTTTCGTTTTTAATATTTTTTACTTTTAATAATTTTGGGGAATAAATACTCTCTAAATACTTGGTAAGATAAAATAGACATATGTAAACCCGAAAGGATGTGTCTAGAATCGTGCCTAAAAAGTATTCTGAAGAAGAAAAACAGGAAATCATTTCTGCATATCAACTTGGGCAGCCTCTCACAGATATAAGAGTAAAATTCGGTGTTGCTCCCAGTACCATTTATCGCTGGGTCAAAGCCAAGGAAGAGTATATAGCTGAAGAAAATATGCTGCCAATGGATATCCGGAATCTTTTGTTCCAGAAAGAGCGGTTAGAGCACATTTTACAAATTATTCGTCTATCTAATCTGATAGCTGAAGTTCCGCTAAGGAGGATGCTGGATATTTTAGAGAACCTTCATGAACGGTTTGAGCAATATAATGTCCATGAGCTATGCGAGGCGTTGGGTGTTTCTCGGGGTACTTTTTATAATCACATTTTCCGAAGAGCGGATCGCACAAAGTACCAGGAAGAGCAACAGGTTCTTATGGTGCAGGTACAGCAGATCTTTAATGACAGCAAACATCGATTTGGCGCAGAAAAAATTCGTATAATCCTATCAGAAAACGGAATCCATGTCGGCAAAAAGAGAATACGGCAGATTATGCAGGAACTGGGCCTGGAGAGTGTTCGAGAAAATGCTAAAAAGGCTTATATGAAACGGCAAGAATACCATAGGCGTAATTTAGTAAATCAAGAGTTTAAAACCCAGCATCCAAACGAAATTTGGGTCAGCGATATTACATATTTTAAACTCAAAGAGCACCCGGTTTTTCTCTGTGTTATTCTTGACCTGTTTTCACGACGGGTCGTCGGATACCGGGTATCACGAAAATCCAGCACCCAATTAGTTACCTTCACATTTCGCAAAGCCTACGAGTGCCGTGGGAATCCAACAGGATTAACATTTCATAGTGATCGGGGTAGCCAATATGTTTCTGAAAGCTTTTGTGCCTTGTTAAGAAAATGTGATGTTAAGCAGTCTTTTTCAAAACCGGGCACTCCTCGCGATAACGCTGTGGCCGAAACCTTCTTTGCAACGTTCAAGAAAGAAGAAGCGTACCGCCGGGAGTATTCCTCTCTGGCTGATTTTCAAAAGAGCGTGGATGAGTACATGCGCTTTTATAATGAAGTAAGGCCTCATCAGACCCTGGCATATAAGACTCCTACCCGTTTTGAGGAGCTTTATGGAAAGAAAAAGACACAGGATATATGAAAATCCTGTGTCTAAATCCGGAACCATTACGTATATTTTGGGGTGAATTTTATCCCTTTTTCATGGGCCATTTCTTTTCGGCAAACTTAAAACCTAAGATATATCAGTGGTTTGAGGAAAAGAAGAGGGTTGTTTTTCGACTTTACAGTTCGAAAAACAACCCTGCTTCACCTAACACTGCTGTGTCGGGCCAGAAGCCCAAAGAATTGCAGGACGGACCGGTGCAAGGACGGTTCCCCCCCCCTTTTTTCTTTTGTATATAAGAATCTGGAATTTTCGTTTTGAATGTGCACTTGCAATACGCAGGTGTCATTCCATTTCTCCATGGCAAGACCCCCTGATGTCAAAACAGATGACATCAGGGGGCCCGTTTTTATCGGTTCAGTTTATTATCCGTGAGGCCTCTCTTATTTTTAACCATTCTCAGAAGAAGAATCGTAATTAGTATATGCCCATTTTTCAGCTTGCTTAATACTACTATCTCTCCACAGACAAATAATCCAATAATTGCCCGCCCTTGCTGCAGACATATACTGATAAGAATCACTCATAAGAAGGTGTTTATGGGCAGAAGAGTTCATCCATCCATCAAAAGCGGCTGTAGACGTAATATATCCGCTTGCACATACTTCTGCGGCAAGCTTGCCCTTGGGCCGATCATGGCTAAAGTTACTTACCAGCTCATAGCATCTTTGGAGTCCGTGTTCTTCTGCCGCGTCGCTCGGTACCCATGTCAGCGGTGCATGTCCCTCAGCCACACGAACTTCGTTCACCCAGTCAAGGAACTCATATTCCAGGTGCGCATTGCCGATGTCTGTATTGGTAGCGCCGGTGAAATAACCGTTGTTGGATACCACGTCAGAATTGCCATAGGTAGGATAGGCATCGCTCTTACCAATACTGGACTTCACGCCAGCCGCCGCGGTGGCACCACTGGGCAGCTTCTGACCCAGGCCGGAACCGGTAGAACCGCTGGGCTGCGTGGGCGTGGGAGTGGGATTGATAGTAGAAACGCCCTCGCCCATCAGATCAACAGCACGACACATGACGGTCGCAGCCTGAGCGCGGGTCATCACGCCATTGCCGTTGAAAGTCCCCTGACTATCAACGCCTGTAACAACGCCTTTCGCCACAACTGCCGTCACAGCGTCCCGATAATTACTGGGCACACTCGCCCAATCACTGATGCCGGACTGCACAGAAGCAGCATTGTAATTGAAGGTCACATCGCCATCCTGCTTCATAAAATTGTAGATAAGCTGAGCCATTTCATAACGGTTGATCAGCTCATTGGCAGCAGCCTTATAACTGAGATCGACCAGGGTCCCGTTGTCAAGACCGGTGACGGCCATTTCAGCCATATAAGGCTCATACCAGGGGGCATTGGGGGAACCACCCCAATAACTGAGCGTATCAGGATAGAAAGCCCGCATCAGCATGACGGACATCTCGGCATAGGTGATCTTCTTTTCAGGTGCAAACTGACCGTTGCCGATACCGTTTACCCAGCCGTTCTCTGCCGCCCGCTCCACATAGTCATAGGCCCAGTGATTGGCGGGCACGTCGGTGAAGGTGGGTCCGGCAGCCAGGGCTGGTGCGGACAGGCCCAGGCAGAGGCATAGCGACAGCGCCGTACACAGGATTCGCTTTTTCATTTCCCCTCGCTCCTCAATACTATAAATATGAATTCCGGCAGACGTCCTTCCCTGGGCGGGGCAGTCCCCCGCCCAGGGTGTCCGCCGGAAACATAAAAGCGGTGTCGAGTTATGTACTCAACACCGCCTTGATTCCTCAATGCGAAGCACAAGGCAATCAAACCTATCCCTCCGCCTTGAAAAAGTACGGTGAAATAGGTATAATAACCCCGTGGTGCAACGTATGTTGCTGTGCTGAGTGGGCCATTCACTCGCATAGGGCCGTGGGGTGTTGGCGCACCCTGCGGCCTGCCCGCAATTATGTTTCCGTTCTCATTGTACCTGTTCCGGCCTGGAATTTCAAGAACCCGCCAGAAAGAATTTCACGAGAAATATACTTTATAAATTGAAAGTGCACCCTCAAAACGGGTATTTCCCTGTTTTGAAAGTGCATTTTCAACTTTTATACCTCGATCATGGGCTCCATACAGTCCCCGCATAGGATGTTGACTTTTTTGGTGGCCCGGACGCTCTGGCCGCACTTGGGGCAAATCAGCTTGCGTGTGCTGCTGGGCCGCTTGCCGCCTGGGGTGATTCCCGCCCCTGGCTGGGCCGTGCCTCCTGTCCCTGTGCGGATCATGGGCGGCAGGCTGGACCGCCCGATCTGAATTTCGTTCCACCCTTTTGATAGTGCATATTCAACAAGGTTGTCCCCTGGTGTGGTATTCCATCCGTATTGCCCACAGGGCACACAGGTTAGGCCGTGGGCCTCGGCTATGGCTTTAAATCTGCCGTTGTGGTATTTCCCGCCCCGGCTCACCTCCTTAATTCCGTGCTCCCGGCAATAGAGGTGCACCATTTCGTGGAGCATGGTGTCCAAGGTCTCCTCAATCGGGTAATTCAGCACTTCAGCGGCGATGTTCAACTCATACGTGCTGCCGTCCTTGCGCTGCCACACCTTGGCCGTGGTACAGTGTCCGTAGGTCCCCGGCTTGCTCTGCACGGTGATAATCGGCGTGGGCAGCTCCCCGGAAAAGAAGTCTGTATTGAGGCTGTTATAGATGTGCTCCAACTGGCTGACGGCCCGGCTCATTTTGGTGGTCTGTTTCATGGTGTGCGCCTCCCATAGTCAAAAGATGGTGGTAACAGAGCTCGCTCGCGAGCTTGTGTCCCCACCGATGCGCCCCCGTCCCGCCCTGTCAAGGCTGACCCCTTATGGGGTCACTCGCACAAAAAATCTCCAGTCCGAAAAAGACTGGAGATTTTTTGCGGCCTTGACGGGGCGGAAAGGGGGGGCTATTTGCCCGGTTGAGAGGCAGATGATTTAAAGATACCGGATTATATTATGCTTTTTTGATATTTTATAATCGTTAAAATACATGAAATATCAGCTGTATAACGCCATAAAATAATTTATTTTGCATAAACATGGGTCTAAATACAGCGAAAAAATGCTATTTATACTATTTATAGCAAAATATTACATTCGCCGACCGCATATAATAACTTTGGGGGAAGAATATATTTCAATAAAAGTTGCAATAATTAGTGTATTTTTTAAAAAATAGCGACTTTTTAAGCGAAAAAATGTTGACAAAGGCATTTGGACATAGTATAGTATTATCGTGGTTCAGGAGGAGGCACCTGATCCACCCGGTGGCCGTCTGGTCACGTGACATAAGGTTTTTATACGACATACATAACCATTGATAGACACATGTTGGACCTGTAAAGGGGGTCATCATGTCTGTCAGCGGATATGTATGTCGTTTTTTTGTCTCCAAATGTATGTCGTATTTTTCGCCTTGGAAAGGAGGTGATGTAAGGCGGGGCTGGAGCCGCGTAGAGTTCCCCAGCAGTCAACCTGACAGGCTGATTTGTCAAGGGCACCCGGTTTGGGTGACAGAGTACCGTCCATAATATTTTATTTAAATGAAAGGATGCTCTAATATGAAGATCATCGGTTACAAGCGCAATAATTTTACCACCAAAGAGGGTACTGTCATCAACGGCATCAATATCTACCTGACCTATCCCGTAACGGGGACGGATGCTGAGGGTATGGTTGCTGAGCGTATCTATATGTCTGATGGTAAGCTCGCAAAATGCGGCTACAAGCCCCGGGTAGGGGATGAAGTGACGTTGGTGTACAATCGCTACGGCAAGCCGGAGACTATCGCTAAGACTTGATCCTATTCTAAGTATGAGGACGCCCCTCCTCCATATGGGGGAGGGGCGTCCTACTTGATAAATCAACAGATTGACATCACCTATCAGGCAAAAGAAATGGATAGAAGGTGGTCGAAGCTGTGGAGAATCCCACGGTATACACCAATGCCAGGGTCAAAGAGTATCCCCATTGCCTGGTGAAACAGGTCGCCACAGGCGCTATTTTCCCAATGACACCAGGAAAGTCCAAACCGCGTCCGTATGCGGTTTCTCCACCGGGGCAGGCCAAAGATCAGGAGCGGTCAATGGAAATGAGCCGGCGTCGTGCAAAGGCCAGGGTAAGAGATTTGGCGCTCTGCAATGAGTTTGACTATTTTTTTACCTGGACCATCGACCCAGAGCTATTAGACCGTTACGATGCCAAGGCCATTTACCGCAAGCTGAGAATTTTTCTCGCAAATGCGGTTAGACGCAAGGGACTGGCCTATCTCGTTGTGCCGGAGTACCACGCCCAGAAGGACGGAGAGGACAAGCCCGCCATCCATCTTCACGGCCTATGCAATCTGGGCAGCGTAAGGATTGAGCGGGCCAAAGGTAAGAATGGCCGCCATCTGACCGATAAGGAGGGCCGCCCGGTCTACAATATGTTGGACTGGAAATACGGCTTTTCCACCTGTGTCCCTTTGGACGGAAACGATGAGCGCACCGCAAATTATATTGCCAAGTACATCACCAAAAGCGACAGCGGTAAAATCTTTGGAAAGTACTATCTGCACAGCAGAGGGCTTATCAAAGGCCCTGAAATCATCCCTCTTGACCCGGAAAATTACGATGAATTTCGGGATGCGGAAAAGTTGAACGTGCACATTCAAACTGAATTTGAGATTCACGATGGCCTTCGGGTACTCTCAGAGGAGTTCCCAAAGCGTTAATCGTTCTGATAAGGAAGGAGTTTTAACCATGATTATGGACAAAAACTCGGGCCATAATCTGGCCCGGAAAACGGAGCTGCGCCGGACGATCAGGCGCATTGGTCGCGGTGCGAATAAGGTCAAGACAGACGCCGGAAAACGGGGCGGTCTGCTGCTGGTGTATCTTAGTACATGTATGTGGTGGACTTGTCATGGACTGGCGGACGGTCTGCTGATGGGCGGACTTCTGGGGCGGCTGTATTGTATTGCAACTGGCCTTGCTGCTGTGGCGCTTGCTATGGGCTTCACCACAGCCCTCTTCTGGGCTTGGGGAGGCCCATGGCAAGCCCGCCGCATAGAAGAAAATCTGGCCCGGATTGGGTTTGCAAATTCCAATGGAGAAATCCCAGAGCTGCTGTCCAAGACCAAGGACAAAGACAATCGAAAGATAGCGGTTTTGGAATTTGAGACCTGTGGTATCCCTGTCGGCGTCTGGCTTGACTGGAAGGAGAAAATCCAATCGGCTCTGGACGTAACCATACTGGATGTGCAGTATGGCAAGGACAACCAACACATTAAAGTAACTGTTGCACCCCCGGCAAGCACCCTGCCTGCCATGATCGTGTGGACCCCGGCACATCTGCCTTTGGAGCAGTATGTTCTGGCCCTTGGAGAAGATTGTGCCGGACGGCAAGTTACCTGGGATCTGCGTCAGGGCCACGCAATCCTGGCAGGCATGACCGGCTCCGGCAAGTCGGTAGCTCTGCGCTGTCTCCTGCACCAGTGCCGCGCCTGGGGCGTGGAGCCTATCATTGTAGACCTCAAAGGAGCCGTGGGCTTCAGCCGCTGGGCCAAGAAATGCCGCGTCATCACCAGCGTTGAGGATTTGCTGCCCGTGCTGGAAGAGCTTTCCGAAGAAATAGCCCAGCGTGAAAAACAGTTGTCTGACAGCCATTATCAGGATATCGACGAGTACAACAAAAAGCCCAGGGCACACCGAATGAATCATATCGTTTTGGCCGTGGACGAAGCTGCGGAACTGTTTGATAAGGTCGGGGCCAGCAAGTCCCAAAAAGCAATGGTAGAACAGGCCGAGCGCCACATTGCCTCGATTGCCCGTAAGGGTCGGACTGCTGGTGTCCATCTCCTGCTCAGCACCCAGAGGCCCGATGCGAATACCCTGCCGCCTCAGGTGAAGGCAAATGTATCTATGGCCTGCTGCGGAATGGCCAATAAGGTACTTAGCGAAATTGTCCTGGATTCCACCGCCGCCGCTGATCTGATTCCACGCGGAGCACGGGGACGGTTTGTGATCAACCAGGGTGCGGATACCTATACGGTTTTCCAGGCGTACTATTTTGATGAGTGGAGGCTTGCGTATGATTAGAAAATTGGACCAGCCCCCTAAGGACTTTGCCGATCTTCCGCTTGTCCTTTCCATTTCCCAGGTTGCGCAAGTCCTTAATTTGGGTCGGGATACCACCTATGGCCTCATCCGTTCCGGCCATATCAGGAGTGTCCGCGTAGGACGCCAGTATCGGGTTCCTAAGACGGCAGTAGCGGAATATCTGTCCGCTTAATACCCGCAAATAGATCGGAAATAATTGACCGTCTGCCACACGAGCAGTACAATATCATTGTGCGCTTATGTGGCAGAGAAATAGGAGGTATCAATATCATTATGCCACGTAAGAACGAGACAGGCCGTGCCGCCAACGGCAGCGGCTCGATCAGAAAAAGAACTGTCACAAAGAATGGAAAGTCCTATACCTATTGGGAGGCCCGCGTCACGGTGGGGCATGACCCCATTACCGGCAGGCAGGTTCAGCGTTCTATCACAGGTAAGACGCAGAAAGAGGTCGCGCAGAAGATGCGGGAGATGGCTGTTGAGGTGGACCAGGGAACTTATCAGGCTCCGTCCAAAATGACCCTGGGGGAATGGCTGGATATTTGGCTGAAGGATTACCTGGGCAGCGTAAAGCCCAGGACATTAGAATCTTATCAATGCCAGATTAAGAATCATATTCGCCCCCAGCTCGGTCCTATCAAGCTGGACACATTGACCACCCACACAATCCAGCACTTTTACAACAGCTTGACTGATAGTGGTCTGTCTCCCAAGACGGTAAAGATCGTTCACGGTGTCCTCCATAAGGCGCTCCAGCAGGCCGTCGCGATCTCTTATTTGCGCTTCAATCCGTCGGACGCTTGTATCTTGCCCAGGGTTGAGCGCAAAGAGTTGAAGCCGCTGGATGACGATGCCATCCACCAATTCATGGATGCCGTCAAGGGACACTCTCACGAATTTCTGTTTCTGGTCACCTTGTTCACAGGAATGCGCCAGGGTGAAGTGCTGGGCCTTGAATGGCAGGACGTGGACTTTGAGCATGGGACTGTGTTAATCCGCCGACAGCTCCAAAAGCTCAAAGACAAAAAGGGGAAATATCGCTATCAATTCACCTCTGTGAAAAACAGCAAGTGGCGGAAAATAGCTCCGGCCCCCTTCGTGATGCACTGGCTCAAACGGCAGCGTGCCAAACAGGCTGAGTGGCGGCTGCTTGCAGGATCGGCATGGGAGGATACGGGTCTGGTGTTTACCAACGAACTGGGCGGCCACCTGATGCCTCACACCATCTATCACAATTTCAAGCGGATCGTGACCGACATGGGGCTCCCCGCCACCCGCTTCCATGATTTGCGCCATAGTTACGCAGTGGCCGCCATCAAGAGCGGAGACGACATCAAGACGGTACAGGGGAATCTGGGCCACTCCACGGCTTCTTTTACGCTGGATGTGTACGGCCATGTAACGGATCAGATGCGGCAGGAGAGTGCTCAGCGCATGGAACAGTACATCAAAAACGTCTCTGGACAATAAGGGAAAAATAAGGGTAACTGGAATAAAAAAAGTCCCGTAACCCTCATGGTTACGGGACTTTTTTGGTCCGAGTGACTGGATTCGAACCAGCGGCCTCTTGAACCCCATTCAAGCGCGATACCAAACTTCGCCACACCCGGTTGTCAGCCCTGAACCCGGGCGACTCGTATATATTAGCATGCTTTCCCCAGAAATGCAAGTCTTTTTTTCAAATTTCTCAAAAAATTTTTCCAGGCCCCGAAACACCGGAAAATGTGCTCCGGGGCCTGTTCCATTTTCTGCTTTGTTTTTAAGGGGTTACAGCATGTCGTAGGCCGCTAACCTCCCGATCAGGTGCTCCACGAACCGCTCCCGGTCCACCCGGTTGACCAGGAGAGCATTGCTGCCCGCAGGCGACTTCGCATCACTGTAGGCGTCGGTCACCGTCTTGCCGCGGGTATGCTTCCCCTGGCACTCCACTCCCATCCAGCAGGACACCCCACCGAACAGCTCCGGCTCCAGGGCGTACATCATGGCGCAGGGGTCGTGCATAGGGGCACCGGGCACCAGGAACTTCTGGTGCCACTCCACTCCATAACCCATGGTTTTGGCCGCGAAGACGGCCTGTGGCGTCCCCAGGGCCTCCAGCCGGTCGATCTCCTCCTGGGTAAAATAGGCCTTGTGGGTCACGTCCAGGGCGCACACCACCAGCGGGATACCGGAGCGGAAGACCATGTCCGCCGCCTCCGGATCGGCATAGATATTATACTCTGCCGCCGGGGTGGTGTTACCGAAGTCGGTGGCGCCCCCCATGAGGACGATGCGCTTGATGTGGGCCGGAAGCTCCGGGTATTTGGTTAGAGCGATGCCCAGGTTGGTCAGCGGGCCGGTGGCCACGATCTCCAGCTCCCCTCCATAGGACAGGGCCTTTTGCCAGATCACATCCCAGGCGGCCTCCTCCCCCAGGGGGAAGGCGGGCTCCGGCGCCGGGATGCCCAGCAGGCCGTCGGCCCCGTGGACCTCGTCCGCCGTTACCTGTTCCCCGAACATGGGGCTGGCAGCGCCGGCATAGACGGGCACCTCCACCCCGGCCAGGGTGAGGACCCGGCGGGCGTTGAGGCTGGTCTTATCAAGGCCCACGTTGCCGGCCACCGCCGTCACCGCCGCCAGCTCCAGCTCCGGTGCCCGTGCGGCCAGCAGCAGCGCCACAGCGTCGTCAATGCCGGGATCACAGTCTACGATTACCGGCTGTCTCTTTTTATCCATCCTTGTTCCCCCCATCAGCCGTAAGAGGCGGCGGCCTTGGTCAACAGGCCCACGAACCCCTCCCGGTCCAGGTCCAGGATGACCCGGGCGTTGGGGGCATAGTCAGAAAGATGATACCGGTCGCCGATGGTGGCGCCCCGGCAGTAGGTACCCTGGGTCTCCACCGCCACATACATCTCCTCCATATGGAAGAGCTCCGGCGCGATGAGGGCGGCCAGCGCCACCGCGTCGTGGACGGGGGCGCCGGCGTAGCCCAGCTTCCGGTGGAAGCCGTAGAAGAACTCCAGCCAGTCGGCCACCACCGAGGCTACCGGATTGCCCAGGGCCCGGATGGTCTCAAAGTCCTCCGGGAAGACCAGGGCCTTTTCGGTCACGTCCAGACCGGCCATGGTAATGGGTACACCGGAGCGGAACACCAGGTCGGCGGCCTCCGGGTCCACCAGAATGTTGAACTCCGCCGCCGGGGTCCAGTTCCCATGGGTGACGCCGCCGCCCATCATGGAGATGCCGGCGATCTTCCCCTTCAGGTCGGGCCGGGTGAGGAGGAGGCTGGCCACATTGGTGAGGGGGCCGGTGGGCACCAGGGTCACCGGCTCCGGGCTCTCCTCCAGCACCTTAGCCATGAGGGCACAGGCGGGCAGGTTCACCGGAAAGACCGCCGGCTCCGGCAGAGCGGGACCGTCCAGGCCGGACTCGCCGTGGACGCTGGGGGCGGCCATATGTTCAGCGATCAGAGGGCCGGTGCGGCCCTTGGCCAGGGGAGCATCGATCCCCAGCAGGGTCATAACCCGCTGGGCATTATAGGTGGTTTTCTCAATGGTCTGGTTGCCGCAGACCGAGGTGACGCCCCGGATCTCCAGCAGGGGCGAGGACTGGGCCAGCATCCAGGCCATGGCGTCGTCATGGCCCGGGTCGCCGTCCAGCAGGATGGGGATGGGCTTGGTCAAGTCGGGTCCTCCTTTTTCTCCTACGAGCTCACAGCTGACCGCTGAGAGCCTGGTCAAAGTGCTCATTGATCTGCTGGGTAAAGGCCTGGGCCGCATTGTAGCCCATCTTCTTGTGGCGGTTGTTCATGGCCGCCACCTCCACGATGATGGCCAGGTTCCGGCCCGGCTTCACCGGCACAGTGAGGGCTGGGACCTTCACATCCAGGATCACCGTATAGAGCTGCTCCAGACCCAGGCGGTCATACATGGTCTCGTCGTTCCACTGCTCCAGGTTGACCACCAGATCGATGTCCTGGTCCTCACGGACGGCAGACATACCAAAGAGCTGCTGCACGTCCACCACGCCGATGCCGCGCAGCTCGATATAGTGGCGGATGAGCTCGGGGGCAGAGCCCACCAGGCGCTTGACGCCCACCCGTTTGATCTCCACGGCGTCGTCGGCCACCAGCCGGTGGCCGCGCTTCACCAGCTCAATGGCCGTCTCGCTCTTGCCAACACCGGACTCGCCCAGCAGCAGCACACCCTCACCGTAGACCTCCACCAGCACGCCGTGACGGGTGATCCGAGGCGCCAGATAGTTGCGCAGGGCCAGGATCAGCGCCCCCATGAAGGCGGTGGTGGTCTCCTGGGTGCGGAGAATGGTGCGGTCGTATTTCTCCGCCATCTCCATGAGCTCCGGGAAGGGTTCCATACCCCGGGTGATGACCAAGGCGGGGATGTCGTGGGCCAGGAAGGCGTCAAAGCGCTTGCGGCGCTCCTCCGAGCTGATCTGCTCCAGATAAGTGCTCTCCACCCGGCCCAGCAGCTGCATCCGCTTGGCGTCAAAATAGTCGAAAAAGCCTACCAGCTGTAGGCCTGGACGGTTTACGTCCTCCCGCTGTATGAGCACATCCTGGTAGTTCTCCGCCCCACGGAGGACTTCCAGCTCAAATTCCTCGATGAGCTTGCCCAGCTTGACGGAATAACGGTTCTCCACATCCACCACTCCTTATCCAGTGCCGTTTGCGCCCTGCTTTGGGGCGCTTTTTCCACCTTAGTATAACCGACTTCCCCTTGTTTCGCAACGGCTATTCCGCTTCCGGGGAAATTTGCGGAGAAAATCGAAATTAGCACTTGCATTTTCCCAAAATATCTGCTATCATATCATTCGATGCTTTGTTATGAGCGAAACTTTGACCAGCGAGGAGGTTGAAGGAATCATGGCCAAATGCGAGTTTTGCGATAAGGGCGTTGTGTTCGGCATCCAGGTGTCCCATTCTCACCGCCGTTCCAATCGTCCTTGGAAGCCCAATGTGAAGCGCGTCAAGGCGATCGTCGACGGCAGCCCGAAGCACGTGTACGTCTGCACCCGCTGCCTCCGTTCGGGTAAGGTCACCCGCGCTGTGTGACAATTGGATAAAAAATTCCGCACGATGTCGTGCGGAATTTTTTTATCTCTTCCCCGCAACACATCAAAAGGCCCTCCGGCATTAAACGGGTGCTCATAAGAAAGTAATTCAAGAAATTACGATTATGGCATCTGTCAGACGGGGTTGGAAAAGCAAGAGAAGCATTCCGAAAAAGAATGCTTCTCTTGCTTTTATAATACCTTTTTGGATGTATATTGTAGTTTCTCTATGTCGTATACACTTACTGACACACACTCAAACAGATCTGGATTGAAAATCGCAAGATTATATCCACCCGGATTAGTTGTACTATTGTATTCAATCCCATCATATTCTTGTTTGTCGTTGTGTTCGATACTCTTGATAAAGTCAACAATGTATTGTGTGGGAACATAGTCTAATGTGCTGTCGCTTCTGCGCAACGATTTGCTCATTTCGGTGTTTAATTTTTCAAGATATTGCTTGTTGATTGCGTGGTCAAGATATTCGAGTCCTTCAACAAATGGGCTGATCTCCGCTATGGCTCGAAGATCCACCACCGTAATATCTTGCTTTAATCGGAATGTACCAACACATACAAAATCAAAAACACCGGCACGCACTTCATGCAAAGTGGTGTCAACATCGCTTGCCACATAAAGGCAAGTGATTCCTCTGGCGTTAGCCCTACCTTCCGAACTTTTACCGGCAGGAGGTGCCGACATCTCATCTATCGGATATCCATTTCGTTCGGAAATTCTCGCACGATAAAATAAATCTCCTGCCCTATAAGTTTTACGGATAAACGAACAATACTTTTCCAGAATACCAAAGTTGATCAGCTTTGAATGATATCTGTTTTTTGTTTTAATTTCCGCCACGAAAGAATCCCAATCATTGTTCTTTAGCAAAGCATGATCCTTTAGATATGCACTATCATACAACTCTGGAATACCAACAGTTCCATCAAAAAGTTCGGGGACATTTGCGTAGAATTCACTACAAACCGACTTTAATATCTCATAAATTTGAGTTCTTGGAATCTCTGAAAAAATATTCCATCGGTCTTTCAGATCATCAATTAAGGATCTGGTTTCGGCTCTGGGATAGGTATCTGGAAGCATGGTAGAAGGAGTGTAAATGTTTAACAACTCTTCAAAATAAGGAGTTAATTCACTTTGCATGCTTGTGTCATACAAGTGCCCCTCTCTATGATGGCACACAGGACATTCTCCTACATTTGATGCAGATATAGCGCAAATAATTGATGCAATTTCTTTGTCATTAAAACAATGCTCACAAAAAATCATTTTGCTACCCCATCCAAATATTTGCTCATCAGTTCAAGATGGTGCATAATCGAGTACTTCTTTACGACACCTAATCCGGGATAGGTCTTGTTGTGATAAGCTGCTTCAAACTCCCGGATACCTACAGTATCCAATTTCATGGTTTTATTCCACTCAACTAATTTTTCAACAGCTTCCGCAAATTTTCTTGCCGGGTCAGAAATATCGTCATTAGAATCAGAAACAAAGTGCGCAATTCTCAAAATGTTCTTCTCATCAAAGTACACAATGTGAATTGCCACTGCGTACGGAGCAAAGCCTGTCTCACTATATTCCTCTCCCACAACAGAATAATCAGAGAAGCCTTTATATCCATCGTCTGCGTAGTACAAGTGGTCAGACGAGAAGAATTCAGTCTCTATATCTGAGTAATCAATGTTTCTCGTTTGTTTTGGAAAATGATCTTCACACATAACACGGTTAGGGCGAATTCTTCTTCTAAAATCACCTTTGTCGGGGATCACATTATACAAAGGGATGTTATCCCCGATTACTTCTTCGTAGTTGCCCACATATTCCGGATTGTTGCAAAGCAAAAGAAGGGAATCGATTGAGATTCCATTTTTTGCAGCAAGTTCAATGCCAGCAGATAACCTTGGTGTCACATAAAAAGAAGAAATAACATTCGCATCTTTAAGCTGCTCGCTGGCTTGCTCACGAATTTTAGCGTTACTTTCCTTTTTCGAATCCTTAACCCAAGAACCTACTTGCGGATTACGAATGATAGCAATGGACTTACCAGCTTTTATAAAAGAATCCACAGTTTTTGTGTAGGTTGATGATACTTTTACTGGTTCTACAATAGGAATTATTTTGTTGCTAAGAAGGCTTTTGTTAACACACTCACGGAGAGCCAAAAGCTCAAATTGACGACCTCGCAAAATTGGGAAATACATAATATCCTCCTATGTACTTAAAAAGCGACATAATTTTGCGTAGTCACTTTTCTTGTAATTTGAAAAATAAATTAAGAACTTCAATTCATACGGTATTTTTGAGTATTCGACAACATCAATTTTTGCTCTTAATTTCAAGGTTTGGACAAACATTTGATAGGCTACATCTGTTGGCAATGACTCGAACATTGCTTGACACGCTCTATAATACTCAAATTGCGATACATCCGGCAACGAACCGAAATGTTTAAGTAAGATTTGCTCATACTCATTTTTGCGCAAGATCTTAAACATAATTGGTTTTGAAAGCATCTCGCTATATTCAATTGGTTCCTTGCGTACACTCAATGTTCCTTTTTTTGTCAATAAACAGATTCCTGTTGGAGAATTTTGTAGCCGCTGCTGTACATCATCAAAGTTCTTTTCTGATGTAACAACAACTACTCTTGAAAAAGCTTTATAATAATCTTCAATTTGACCGTCAAGGCGATCAAAATTATCCAATGCCGTTTTGATCTCGTATACAACAGCTCTTCCGTTTATCAAAATGAAGTCAGCTTTGGAATTCCCAACCGGAACCTCAGTTAATGCCGTCGTAGTGCGTGGACTATGGACGCCAAGTAATAGTTTGTTGAGTAGAGTGTTTTTATAATAATATTCATTTTGGTATTCTTTTTTTAGGTGTTGGTAAATTTCGCTAATACATTCTTCGTTGGTCTTTCCAGTAGGATCAACGATATATCTGCGTATTGCTGCTATATAAGCGGGGCTTTCCCCATCATCAATTACTTGCTTAAAGGTGTTTCGAGTAAAGAAACGATTAAGCAATATTGAATTAGCATTGTCCACTCAAAACACCACCTTTCTGCAAATAAAATTATTGTCTTGTTGGCTTTACTGCATTTGATGGGATCAACCAAATCCGGCTTACTTGTATTGCTCCTTGAATTCGATTTGTTTTGCAAAGAATTTGAACTTGCCGTTCAGTGATTTTCCATTTTGCGGCAGTTTCTTTTACAGTCATATAGTTTTCCATTGCGCACCTCGCAAATACAATACACCATAATATATTATATTCGTTCAAACGAAATTTGTCAAGGTTTTCCGAAAAATAATACCTGTGTTTTCTTTTTCGTGAGGACTATGGCATCTGTCAGACGGGGTAAGTAAACGAGATAACGGGTATTCGGTATAAAAGCCGAGTACCCGTTTTTTTGTCCGTAATGGAAAGCAATAGATTTATTCACAGGTTTCGAGTATAATGAAGCTATAATCATCCTATCCCATCCATTCCGAGATTTTTTCAAAAAATTTTGGAAACATTGGAACAATCCAGCCGTTCTCATGCCATATATAGTAGAGGGCTATTTCAAAACGATTGGAGGTGACGCTTATGGAGAAGCGGAAAAGCCCGAAAGGATTTATTGTCGTGCTGCCCGGTGAGATCATCGAGATACCGCAGGACAGCGATAAATCATGGCTGACCCTGTTTTATAGTCTGCCGAGGGAGCTTGCAGAAAAGTGGAAACCCGCCTACGATCTGCCCCGTTGCCCCTATGAGGTGCTACGGACGGACAAGTATGACCACATCGTATGTGATGATATGTTCAAGCTGCTTGTGTGGGACTGCTGCGCATGGAGCGCATGGCAGTTTTTCCAAGTGAAAGATCGCAAGGGTAATTATCGTGATATTCCCGGTACATGGACGCAGTACGCAGGATATTTTCCTTTGTGGCGTTTGTCATATAGCATTATCCCTTACATCCGCATGAAGTTTGAGCAGAATGGGCTTGGATTCCAAAATCTTTACAACATCCCGCAGGGCGTGGAAGTGCCGTGGCTGACCTATCAGCAATTCAGCAATCTGATCGGCAATGTCACCGACATGGTGATTGCGGAGCAGGAATGGCAGCCGATGATCGATGCCATCTGGGAAAATCGCACCGTGGAGGACTATGAAACCACCAGCAGCACCGTCAAGACCGATTTCATGCGGAAGTGGCATCACAACCGTTCCGGCAAGCCGATTTCTCTGGATGAAATGATGGAGAATGAGGACGGCGATATTTTCGATGTAGCAGACCCCCGCAGCGATTTTGAGAACTCGGTCATTTCCGAAATGCAGATCGCTACCTTTGCAGAAAGCACCATCACAGAGAAAGACCGAGAGATATTGAAGCTGCGTATGGAGGGCTACACCGAGCAGGAGATCGCAGACAAGGTTGGCTATAAAACCGCCAGTGCAGTCCATAAGCGAATCGCCAAGATCGCAGACGCTTATGAGGATTATGTGACAGCGGAATATCAGAAGTATTTGGACAAGTAAACAGAGACAGAAGCGGCAGCAGTTACCGACATGGTGACTGCTGCTTTTTCATGCAGGAAAGGAGTTTTTTATGAGCAGAGAGCCGTTTGAAACCATGCCCGATGTGATGGACGCAAAGCAACTTGCACAGGCGTTGCAGATTTCCAAAGCGGGCGCATACAACCTTTTGAATGACCCGGATTTTCCGACCTTGCGGATTGGCGGACGCAAATTGGTTATGAAAAATGAGCTTGTGGAATGGCTGAAAAGCCGCACAAACAGGAAAGCGTGAAAACACGGTCAAGAGCCGGTAAAGTGGCAAATCAGCCGATAGCGAGAACCGGGACACACTCCGCATCGTTTGGAGCATTTCTATTGGAAAATCGCTTCACTTTTCCAATTCAAGAGCCGAGAAAAATTTGTAAAAAACAGGAGGTTTTATGAGAACAGGACTTACTAAGAGAGAAAAGACAACTGCCATCTATTTTGACGAGTATGGCAGCATGATCGAGGTGCAGACCCATAATACCGATCTCAAAAAGCGGCTGTCGGCATTTGCGGCGAAGTACCCGGAGTGCTGCCGACAGATTGACGATGATGAACAAGGCGGGCTGATCTTTGAGATTGAAAAAGGCAGACTGAGCTTCCGGCTAACTGCGCCGTACAGCGAGGAGCGGAAACAGGCAGCGAGTGAGTGGGCGAAAAAGAATGGACTAAAATTTTGAGAAAGTCTTCAGTATGCCACACTGTTGTCGTGATGATATGATATAATCTGTTTATTCACACGGCAGGAGGACGGTATATGAAAACATTTCTTGCCCCGAACGGGGAGTATATCACTATCCCGGATGGAAGAGTGACAACATTCGGACTCAGCAAAGAACAGAATGAATTGGTCAAAAACGCTTTGCCAGCAAAGGGGTACGAACTGCTTGACACCGATGCTCCAACCGATCTGATTGCCATTTCTGCGGCGGCGCTCATTATCAATGCAGCTGCCTTGGATTCAGACAGCAAAGAAATGATTATTGATTATTACACGGAGATCGGTGGCTGTACCGATGAAACCGTATTCTGGCTTGGCTATCCCAAGCCTCCAAGGCATTTGCGGGCAAAGTTCAAGTGTTATGAAAATTTTGAAGAACTTGCCACTAATCTGCAATATCACCTTTTATCGGCACACAGCAAATCTAAAAAAGCGAAAGATTTCAGTAAGAAAATGGCGGACTGCTTGATGATTTTATCCCTGATTCGTTCTCATCCCGGTATCAAGACACAGGAGCTTGTTAATAAGTTGGAGATGCCGACGAGGACGATTCAACGGTATATTTCCGCCTTACAGGCAGCAGGCGAATGGATTGAGTATGATACTTACAAAAGAGGGTGGCGGCTTCAATATGGTATTTCCGTTTTGTTCGGAGATCATCTAAAAGATGAATAGTACAGGAGCCAAAATGTGAACGCAGCCGTTTATATGGGAAAGGAGGAATTGCTGAATGAATTTTGATGCGCTGTTTATAAAATGGAAAAGCAAGTATGACTTTAATGCGTTTATTCGGGATGGAATTGTTGATTCTGAACACTACGATAGCCCGCATATTCTATTTGTTCTTCGAGATATGAACTGCCAATCCGAGCGGGATTTGTGCGCCGACCTGCGTAAGGACGGAAGTGGGTGGAAAACTTGGAACAACATCGGCAGGTGGACAAAGGCTCTGCTGGACGGTAGCGAAGAGTATCCACAGGATATGTCCGCTGAAAAGCGGGTCGCACAGCTAAAACGTATTGCTGTTATGAATTTGAAAAAAGAGGGCGGCGTCAGCCGAACCGCTGGGAATGAGCTTCTGGATGCAGTGCAAACACAGCATGACATGATTTACGAAGAAATCTGCTTGTGTGATCCGAGCATTATTATTTGTTGTGGTTTAACTTCTTCTGGGATTACAGGAAATGCAACCTTACTCAAAGATTATGTGTTGCCTGTTTCTGCGGAATGGGTATCATTCCGGTCAAAGACTTTTGATCGGAATTGGTGGTATTACTTTACCGAGATCAAAGGAAAGCAAATCCCTGTCATCAGCTTTTGCCATCCGCAGGTCACAAATCTTGACGGTTTCAGAGGGCATGAGAAACTATTTATTCCGCTGTACCGAGATATGCTTTATATAAGGGAACTGTTTTTGAAAACCGCAACGGGAGGGGGTTGATATGTTGATGGATTTTGAATACATGTTTAGCGGCTTATCTGCTTTCGAAGTCGAGTATAAGCTCCGGCAGATTATTGATAACGCCCTATATGAAAAATATGGTGAAAAGCCTGATGAACTGATTAAGAAGCGGATCATCGACGAATGGGCGGCTATGGAGCGCAGCGATACGGTGCTTGATGTTGCCGCTTTATACGAGCTGGTTATCTGGCTCAAAAAGAACAATCATCCATATTGGATGCCTGGATGTGCCGGCTCCAGCTTTATCCTCTATCTTTTGGGAATCACCTTTGGCAATCCGCTTCCACCCCACTACCATTGTCCTGTGTGTCATTCTATTCAGTGGGAAACAGACTATCTTGACGGTTTTGATTTGCCGAAAAAGAAAACCTGCGAACAGGACCAAGCCACTCTTATTCCGGATGGGCACAATGTTCCGTGGCAGACTCTATGGGGATATGGAGAGCATATTCCAGTATTTGATATTGACTTGCCGAAAAATTTGCGCGATGATTTTCTTGTTATATTGAAAAATCACTGGCTGCGAAAAAAAGAATCAGATGCTTCCGTTTCACTGAAAATGAATTCTGAAAAACTCAGTGCATCCCTTTCTAATATCAGCTTTGCGTTTCGCTTGGAGTGCTCGTCTATTCATAAAACTTTTCATAGCAAAACAGTGGATTCATCGTGCGTCAATATATCGTTGAGCGCATGGCAAACGCTTTTGGATTACTATGATGGTTATAATGAGCAGAGTATTCTTGGCACGAACACTTTTGCTGACTTGATTTCATTTTCAGGAATTATTCACGCAACCGGGGCATGGGACGATGAGGCAGTTTTTATGAATCGCTACCTCGATTATGCTCCGTCGGAACTGATTGCTTTTCGTGATGATATATTCCACTATCTCATAGTACATGGTTTCTTGGAAAAGGACGCATGGCGAGGAATGAATTACGTTCGCAAAGGATTGGACTTGCCTGTTATCACGGAAGAAATGAAGCATTCCCGTGACAAATGGGTGTTGGATCGTTGTAAAAGAATAGAGTATCTGTTTCCGAAAGCACATGCCGTAGAAAACATCATGTTCCGTTTGAAAGCAGCAATACTGCCGGAGAATACACAGCGAGTCTCAACAGGGTATGCTGTAATTGACGATACTCTGGATGGCATAGATCGGTCTGATGTAATTATTTTAGGCGCAAGAGTCGCTATGGGAAAGACCACCTTTGCCTTGGATGTTGCATATGCCCTCGCCACTACTGCCTATAAAAAAGTTGCGATATTTACGCCGACAGATAATGTGAGGAATATATTGGAGGGACTCAAACGCCGGGCGGATACAGATTGCCCTGAAAACATATCATTATGGACAGGAGATACTTTATGTACCAAGTCATTAAGAAATAAGCTGAATGCCAATGATGTTGATTTTCTGATAATAGACTGTCTGCAATCTTTTGAGCCAGTGGGAACTAAAAATGTAGAACAAGTTGAAACCACTATGCAAGAACTCAAACAACTGGCAAAAGACAAGAATGTACCGATGCTGGTACTTACACAATTATCAAGAAAAGTTGAACGCCGAAAAGAACATATTCCTCTTGTTAAAGATATTCCGCATTTCAAAAGCGTCGTCCCCTTTGCTGATAGTATTCTTCTGTTGTACCGCGAAGCGTACTATGATCCTAATGCTGACAGGAGCATAGCGTGGTGCTTTATAGAGAAAAATGCCCGTGGGGGATTGGGAGCAATGCCGTTGATATGGAATGATGAAAAAATTGGATTTGAGAATCCTGCACCTTCATGTTATGCGGAGTAAAATCCCTTGGTAACAAGGGCGCACTTCTATACAGGGGCAAGCCCTGTATGTGCGCTCTGCGAGGCAGACAGCCCGGACACTTGAAAGTCCGGGCTGTTTTGCGTCACTTCGTTCCGTACAAGGGGCTGCACCCCTTGCGCTGCTTACGCAGCTATCCCGGCGCACTTTGCAACGAGAACAATCTGCTGACGCAGACAGTCCCCGCCGCAAAGTCTGAAAATCCCATACCGTCAGCCAGACCGTCTACTGAAAATGTAGGCGGTCTCTTTTTATCGGTCGATTGTAAAATGAAGTTGGACACCTAAGAAAAAATCCATAGTGATTTTCCCCACATGGTAGAATGAAGTTTGCACACAACTTCTTCCAAGGGAGGGCAATCACTATGGACTGCCAAGATTATATCACAGAATCGGTAGAACGCAAGAAGGGACAGCACCTACAGCGAGAGGAACGAGGCGCAATCCAGCATCTCAAGAACGCAGGCTACACGAACAGAGCCATTGCCAGAGCGATCGGATGTTCACCAACCACCGTTGGGAACGAGCTAATGCGCGGCACACCGCCCCGAAAGAGCAGCAAGGGCAGGAAGCCCGGATACTCGGCAAGACGCGGAGAAGCGGCCTACAAAGCGAACAGAAAGCGTTCTCGGAAACCA
>NZ_JBQHTM010000026.1:0-49567 GCF_052065695.1 Intestinimonas sp. HCP28S3_D6 | reverse complement strand
AAATGTTTCCTGTTTCTTCATCCCCATACACCACCATTGCGTTGATAGTGTTATTATCCCACATCCGGAGCCTTTATGGTAGTGCGGATTAAATCAGAGATTCCCTAAAACCCGGGGCTCCATGGGGCCACGCATGAGGTCCTGAAGAAATTTCTCCCGCAGCAGGGGCAGGCTCTCCTGATAGGCCTGGGTAAGCTGACTGATGTTCCGCCGCTGCTCGATCTCCTCATCCAGCACCTTCCGTACCCGGTCCAGAATGGCAGTGAGCTCGGCGGCATTCACCGGCTTGAGCACATATTCCACCACGTTGAGCTTGATGGCCTCCTTGGCGTACTCAAACTCGTCGAAGCCGGAAAAAACGATGAGCTTCAGATTGGGCTTGCGCCGGGAGAGCTCCGCCCCCAGCTCCAGCCCGTCCATAAAGGGCATCTTGATGTCGGTGAGGACCACGTCCAGGTCCAGGGTCTCCGCCTTCTCCAGAGCGTCCCGGCCATTTTCCGCGTCGGCTACGATCTCGAAGCCCACGGCCCTCCAGTCAATTTTTCTGGCGATGGCCTGCCGCACCTCGGCCTCATCGTCCACGATCATGATTTTGTAGAGCCCCACCGGGACACCTCCTTGTGCCGCTCAGTCGTGCCCGAAGGCAAAAATAATCTCCTGATGATACTGCTCCCCCGCCCGCAGCATAACGGAGGGAAAGCCGGGCTGGTTTATAGCATTGGGAAAGCCCTGGGCCTCCATGGCCACACCGCAGCGGGGCGCATACCGTGCCCCTCCCTTTCCTGCCGTCTCCGGCAGGAAGTTGCCGGTGTAGACCTGAAGTCCCGGCTGGGTGGTGGAGAGCGCCATGGTGATGCCGCTCTCCGGCGCGGTGAGCACCGCCGCCCGGCGCAGGCCGGTCCCCCGCAGGACCCAGTTGTGGTCGTAGCCGCCGCCCTGGCGGATCTGTGGGTGGTCGGCGTCCCAGCCGGCCTCCAGGGGCCGGGCGGTCCGCAGATCAAAGGGCGTCCCCACCACCGAGGCGATGGTGCCGTTGGGGCAGTTGTCCGCCCCCAGCTCGGTGAAGGCGATGGCGTCGATGGACAGGGTGTGGTTCCCCGCGCTGCCGGCGCCGTGGCCGTTCAGGTTCCAATAGGCGTGGCTGGTGAGGTTCACCACCGTGTCGGCGTCACTCTCCCCCTCCAGTACCAGCCGGAGGGTGTTGTCCTCCGTCAGGGTATAGCTCACCCGGACCTTCAGGGTGCCGGGATACCCCTCCTCTCCGTCGGGAGAGGTACGCGAAAAGACCACTGTATCCCCTTCGACACTGTGGTCCCACACATATTGATCGAAACCCCGGTCCCCGCCGTGGAGGTGGTTGGAGCGCTCATTGGCCTGGAGCACATATTCCCGGCCGTCCAGAGTGAACCGGGCGTCCCGGATGCGGTTGGCACACCGGCCCACCAGGGCGCCCAGATAGCCCTGGTGGTCCTCCTGGTACCCTACCATAGTATCAAAGCCCAGGCACACGTCCCGGAGGGTTCCGGTGCGGTCGGGGACAACCACTGCCCGGAGGATGCAGCCGTAGTCCAGCACCTCCACCCAGGCGCCGGAGGCGTTCTCCAGGCGGAAGCAGGTCACCGGAGCACCGTCAGCGGCGGTGCCAAAGGGTCTGCTGGTAATCATGCCTGCTCCTCCACCGTCACCTTGATGCCGCCCGCCGGACGAACCGCCAGGTCATGGCAGGTCCCGGCGCCAAAGACGGCCTCCATCTTCTGTCGGAACGTCTCCAGCTGTCCCATGGGCACAAAGGCCTGGACGGTGCCGGCAAAGCCGCCGCCATGGACTCGCCAGGCGCCGTCCTGCTCCAGCAGCCGCCTGCACAGGGCCAGGGCCAGGGAGAGGCTGCGCTCCGAGGGGTCGCCGGAGGGGTAGATGTTCTGCAAAAGGTCCATGGAAGAGGCGCCGGAGTCCCGCACCAGGGCCAGGAACCGCTGGAAATCCCCCTTCCGCAGGGCATCGGCCTGGTCCAGCACCCGCTGGTTGTCGCCGTAGAAGTGCATGGCCCGCAGCAGGGCCCGGTCGGGCACCTTGCCCCGGAACTCGCCCAGTCGGGCGTAGAACTCCGCGGGGTCGGTCTCACCCAGCACCTCCTTGCCCATCAGCTTGGCCACGGAGCGCATCTCCTGGGGGATGGCGGCGTACTCGTCAGTGAGATTGGCGTGGCTGCCGCCGGCGTCGATGAGACACAGGGCATAGCCGTGGTCGGCAGGGACGCAGGGGATGGACTCCACCACCGGGGAGGCGGGGTCGGCAAAGTCCATGAGGCAGAAGTCACCCACGGCGGAGGCGCACTGGTCCATGAGGCCGCAGGGCTTGCCGAAGTAGGTGTTCTCGGCGAATTGGCCCACCTTGGCGATGAGGACGGGAGTGGCCCGGCCGTTGTTGTAGAGGCCGCTGAGGATGGTGCCCACCAGCACCTCATAGGCGGCGGAGGAGGAAAGCCCGGAACCGGGCAGCACATCGGAGCTCACATAGGCGTCAAAGCCGCCGAAGCGCAGGTCCAGCTCGTAGAACCGGGCAGCGATGCCCCGGATCAGGGCGGCGGTGGTGCCTTTCTCCTCGGGGACGATCTCCAGCTTCTCCAGATTGATGCGCTCCTCGCCGTGGCCCTCGGAGTAGATCCGGATGACGTTGCGGTCGTTTTTGGCCACCACCGCCACCGCATCCAGGGTGACAGCCGCCGCCAAGACCCGGCCCCGCTGGTGGTCGGTGTGGTTGCCGCCGATCTCACTGCGGCCGGGGGCAGAGTAGAGCTCCACCACGTGCTCTTCGCCAAAGCGCTCAGCAAAGGCGTTGACAATGTGCAGATACCGCTCCCGCTGGCCCTCCCAGCGGCCGGGATACAGCTTTCGGAAGGTCTCGTCGTACGCGCCGGCATCCAGCGCCTGTCTCAATTCACGGATATTCATATCTTCTCCGCCCCTCTCGGACTTTTCTCCGGGCTCTACCCGGCCCGTTTATCACTGATATTTTACCCTTTTTTGCCCATGCAGGCAAGGCACATTTTCCTCCCTCAGAGGGCACCTATCACGGGAGCTCCGTGGAAAATCACCGCCCGGACAGCCAGATCCCGGTCCAGCAGCACCAAGTTGGCCCGTTTGCCCGGCTCCAGGGAACCCACCCGGCTGTAAATGCCAATGGCCCGGGCGGGATTCACCGCCGCTGCCTTCACCGCGTGGTGGAGAGGAATCCCCATCTGTACCGCCGTCACCATGCAGGCCATGAGGTCGGTGGCCGAACCGGCCAGGGTGCCGTCGGCCAGGGTGGCCCGGCGGCCCTCCACGTGGACGTCCTGTCCGCCCAGAGTGTAGTCCCCGTCGGGCATGCCGGCCGCCCTCATGGTGTCGCTGATGAGGATGACCCGGTCAGGCCCGAACAGGTGGAAGGTGGCCCGGACCACCGACGGGTGGACGTGGACACCGTCACAGATGAGCTCTACCCGGCTCTCAGGGGTATCGAAGGCGGCCCCCACCACCCCCGGCGCCCGGTGGGCGAAGGGGGGCATGGCGTTATAAAGGTGGGTCACCTGCCGGGCACCAGCCTGGAAGGCGGCCAGGGCCGTCTCGTAGTCGGCGGTGGTGTGGGCGATGGAGACGCACACCCGCTCCCCCACCTGCTGGATAAAGTCCAGGGCACCTGGAAGCTCCGGCGCCACCGACACCAGCTTCACCAGGCCCTTGGCCTCATTTTGCAGCTCCCGGAAGAGGGTGGCATCGGGCTCCCGGAGCCAGGCGCCGTTCTGGGCGCCTTTCTTCTCCGGGGAGAGGAAGGGGCCCTCCATGTTGATCCCCACCAGGTCGGCGCCGCCTTTCGCGGCCTCCCGGTGGCGGCGGGCGTTGGCGCACATGTCCAGCAGGGCCTCCCGGTCCAAGGTCATCCCCGCCGGGCAAATCTGGGTGATGCCCCGGGAGAGCTCGTAGTCGGCCATGACCGCAAGACCCTCCGGGGAGCCATCGCTGAAGTCCTCCCCCCGGCAGCCGTGGAAGTGGAGATCGGTAAGGCCGGGAATCAGCCAGCAGCCGTCGGCCTCCACCACCGTATCGTCCCCGCTGCGGAAGGAGATGAGCTCTCCGTCGGTACACAGGTCCCGGCGGACGAAGCCGTTCTGTACATCAAACACACTGGCTCCGATGATCCTCACTGAAATACCCCCTCTTCTCTCATGCCACTGAGGGCGGCTACATCGCCCACCAGCACCACGTCCCGGTGGAGCTGCAAAATGGAAGCGGGCACCTCCGGCGTGATGGGACCGCAGAAGGCCCTACGCACCGCCTCCGCCTTGTCGGCGCCGCTGACCGCCACCAGCACCCGCCTGGCAGACATGATGGTGCCGACGCCCATGGTAATGGCCTGACGGGGCACCTCCTCCTTCTTTTGGAAAAAGCGTGCGTTGGCCTCAATGGTGCTTCGAGTCAGATCCACCACATGGGTCTCCCGGATGAAGGCCGTCCCCGGCTCGTTGAACCCGATGTGGCCGTTGTGTCCCATGCCCAACAGCTGGAGGTCAGTCCCGCCCAGGGACTCCACCAGGGCGTCATACCGGCGACACTCTGCCTCCGGGTCGGCGGCCAGGCCGTCGGGGAGATAGGTGCGGTCCGGGCGGATGTCCACCTGGTCAAAGAGGTTGACACGCATGAAATGGCGGTAGCTCTGCTCATGGTCGGGCCCCAGGCCCCTGTATTCATCCAGGTTCACCGTGGTGACAGTGCCGAAGCTGAGCAGCCCCTCCTGCTGCCAGGCGACCAGCTGCCGGTAGGAGCCCACCGGCGTGGAGCCGGTGGCCAGGCCCAGGACGCAGTCCGGCTTCCGGATGACTTCGGCGGCGATGATGGCCGCCGTCCGGCGGCTCATGGCATCGTAGTCGGCTTCCTGATAGATCCTCATTCCCCTTTTTCTCCTTTTGTACTGTTCTGACCGTGTACAGCGGACTCCAAGGTCTATCCGCCCCTCACTGACCCTATTATATCGGTATATCCACCAAAAGCCAAGGGGGAGGCAGGCTTTTTCCCGCCGCATCTTGTCTATATTCCAGAATGCGGAAAAAGCAGAGCGGGTCTATCCCGCTCTGCTCCTCTCATCCGTCAATAGAGGCCCTTGATGATATCTACACAACGCTCGATCCCCAGGGTCCCGCTGTTCAGGGTAATGTCATAGTTCTGGGCGTGGCCCCACTTCATGTTGGTGTAGAACCGGTGATAGGCCGCGCGGCGCTTGTCTTTGTCCTTCAGCCGCTGCTCTGGGGAGGCCTCCCGCTCCCCGTACACCTCCACGATGCGCTTGGCCCGGAAAGCCATATCCGCGTGGATAAAGACCCGCAGGCAGTCCGCCTTGTCCCTGAGAATGTAGTCGGCGCACCGGCCCACAATCACGCAAGGTCCCTTTTCCGCCAGATCCGTAATGAGCTTGCACTGGACCTCCCACAGATAGTCCTCATTGGTGGGGCCGAAGGCCCGGTTGGTGAGGTTGGACAGGAAGCCCACAGGAGCAGACTCACCGTTGTCCTTGATATACTGCTCATGGAATCCGCTCTCTGCCGCCATTTTCTGAATCAGTTCGCTGTCGTAGCAAGGCAGCCCCAACGCCTCTGCCACCTTTTTTCCGATGGTGCGGCCGCCGCTGCCAAATTCACGGCTGATGGTGATGATTCTGTGTTTCATAACGCGCACTCCTTCCACAATATCCATCCCCGCCGGTCATCCAGCGGTTTCCATTCTTTTCAGCTGCTTTCTCTCATAAATCAGCAGTCCGACCGACAGCAGAAAAGCCAGACCGTCGGCCACAGGGCCGGTCCACAGCACGCCCACTACACCCAGGAATTTGGGCAGGATCAGCGCCGCAGGCACAAAGAAAATGATCTGACGCGCCAGAGACAGGATGGCCGACTTGATTGGCTTGCCCACCGCCTGGAGATATACAGCGATCACCGTCTGAAAACCGGTCAGGGGGCACAGCAGCAGGAACGTACGGAAAGCCATAACGGCAAACTCATTGTAAAGCCCCTCTTCCGAACCAAACAGGGACACCACTGTCATGGGAGCGAACTGGAAGATCAGGAAGGCAATGATGGCGATGACCTCAGAGGCTACGATGGCAATGTCCAGCGCCTTTTTCACACGGGTGAAATCCTTGGCGCCATAGTTGAAACCGATGATCGGCTGAGCTCCTACGGCGATACCCACCAGGATGGAGATGAGGATCTGGTTGACCTTCATGACGATGCCCGTGGCCGTCATAGGGATTTCGGAACCGTAAACGGACAAAGCACCGTAGGAAACCAACAGATTGTTGGTCAGCGCCATGACGATGGTGATGGCAAACTGGGTAATGAAACTGCTGATACCCAGACTGAGCACTGTGGCACAGGTCTTTGCTTTCAGGACGAATGCCGTGCGGTCAATGCGGAAGGTCTTGAACCGAAAGAGATAGGTCACCGCCATGATAAAGGTGGCCACTTGACCGATCACCGTAGCAATGGCGGCCCCCTGCACACCCATGTGGAAGATAAAAATGAACACAGGGTCCAGAATGGTGTTGAGTACGGCGCCCAGCGCCATGGACATCATGGCATATTTGGGGCTGCCGTCGGCCCGGATCATAGAGTTGATCGCGCCGGGGATCATCATAAAGGGAAGACCGAACCCAATGATCGTACCATATTGCAGTGCGTAGTCCCACAGGGCATCGGTAGCGCCGAACAGGTTCAGGATAGGATCAATAAAAATCAGGAATACGGCTGCCAGGACGATGCTGACTGCAACCACCATAACAATCGCATTGCCTACCCCCCGCTTGGCACTGCTGATGTCCCCCTCGCCCAGCTTCAGGCTCAGATAAGCGGCGCCGCCGTCGCCGATCATCAGGCACAGAGCCAGCGCCACAATGGTGATGGGGAACACGGCATTTGTGGCGCCGTTGCCCAGATAGCCCACGCCCCAGCCGATGAAGATCTGGTCCACGATGTTGTACAGGGAGTTCACCAGCAGGGAAATGACGCATGGGATGGCAAATTTCACGATCAGCCTGCCGATGGGCTCCGTTGCAAAAGGACTTTTGGCTTCTGCTACTTCTTTTTCCATAGTCGCATCTCTCCTTATCAAGTAACTAGTTACTTATTTGCGTAAAAAAGCAGGCAGCGCACCGAGTATCTCCTCAGCGCGCTGCCTGGGGAATTCAGTTTTGACCGGCCGACTCACTCCGCGTCGATGTTCTCCAGGAGCATATCCGCCAGCTGGTGCAGGGCTTCCCGCTGCTCTCGGGTAAAATTCCGGCACAGCTCGGACAGCACCTCCTCATCCTGCTCCAGGATCATGTGGTGGATTCCGGCCGACCGCTCCGTACAGGTGATCTTCTTGTACCTCCGATCCAGGCTGCTGGGGACACACCGGATGAAGCCCTTGCTCTCCAGACGCTGGAGCAGCTTGGTCATGGCCGGATGGGTAACGTGCTCAATCCGCTCCAGATCGTTCTGGTGGATCTCCGTCTCTCCGGCGGCCTCCAGACGGCTGACCGAACCCAGCACCCGCAGCTGTACGGCGGTCAGGCCCATGTTACCGGCCTTCTCGTCCAGCTTCTTGCGGAACGCCCGGTTGATGATGGCGAGCTTCAGGCCAAACGGCATTGCGCCCACAGTGCCCCACCTCTCCTAAATAAGTAACTAATTACATATTATATCTGTCCACAGTATTTGTCAAGGCCGGGAGGGATACAAAAAAGGGACACTGTGTAAACAGTGCCCCTTTTTTCCTTTTTCGCTTATGAACTCAGCGCATGCCCTTGTCGTAGGGGATGCCCTCGGCCTTGGGGGCTCTGGACTTCTGAGAGGTGAAGGCCAGCACCACCAGGGAGACAATATAGGGCAGCATGTTGTAGACGGAGCTGGGCAGGTTCAGGTTCTTCAGCAGGTCGAAGCCGGTGTAGACGTTACCCAGGGCCCGGAAGAGGCCGAAGAGCAGGGCCGCCAGAGCGATGCGGGTGGGCTTCCACTGGCCGAAGATCATAACGGCCAGGGCCAGGAAGCCGAAGCCGGCCACGCCGTACTCGAACTTCCACTCGCTGACGCCGGCGGTGATATAGACGATGCCGCCCAGGCCGCCCAGGAAGCCGGAGATCAGAACGCCAGCATAGCGCATGCGGTAGACGTTGATGCCCACGGAGTCAGCCGCCTGGGGATGCTCGCCGCAGGCCATGAGTCGGAGGCCGAAGCGGGTGCGGTAGAGGACCACCCAGGAGCAGATGAGGGCCACCAGGGCCATGAGCATGAACCAGTTGAACTCAAAGCCACCGATGTTGACCAGGAAGGCCTTCTTCTGCTCGATATACTGGATGGTGGCAGAGACGTTGCCGGAGTCGGCGGCGGTGTTCATGGCCTTGACGAAGACAGTGGCGGCGGCGGTGGCCAGCAGGTTCATGGCGGTACCCACCAGGGTCTGGTCGGCCTTGAAGTTGATGGCGGCCACGGCCAGCAGCAGGGAGTAGAGCATACCCAGGATCACAGCGGCCAGGACCACCAGCACGATCATGCCCACATCGGGGATGCCGGCTGGGGCGAACTTCATCATCAGGGCTCCGCCCAGGGCGCCCATGACCATGATGCCCTCCAGGCCGATATTGATGACGCCGGAGTGCTCGGAGAAGCAGCCGCCCAGGGCCACCAGGATGAGGACCGAGGCGAAGATAATGGTATATTGGATCAGCAGCAGCATTATGCTTCCCCTCCTTTCTGCTCCTGGGCCGCACGGCGCTCGGCGCGGCGGTCCAGCCAGGCGGTGAGCGCGGTCTTGAAGAAGAACACAAAGCCGCACAGGTAGATGATAAGCGACGAGATAAGGTCAGAGATCTGGGCGGAGTACATGGTCTTATCCACATAGGCGCCGCCGTTGGTGATGTGCTGGATAAAGTAGGAGGAGAAGATGGCGCCGATGGGGTTCAGGCCGCCCAGGAAGGCGGCGGCAATGCCGTTGAAGCCCATGGCCGGCACGGAGGACTGGGTGCACTGCCACTGCTCGAAGCCGGTGAGGAAAAAGGCGCCGGCGCCGAAGCCGGCCAGGCCGCCGGCGATGGCCATGGTCAGGATGATGTTGCGCTTCTCCTGCATACCGCAGTACTTGGCGGCGAACTTGTTGCCGCCGGTGGCCCGCAGCTCATAGCCCAGCTTGGTCTTCTCCAGCAGCACCCAGATGAGGATGGCCACGATCACCGTCAGGGGGATGGCAATGGTGACATACTGGTTGTTGGAGAAGAATTCACCCAGGCCCAGGCTGGGGATGATGGCGGAGGGGTTGGTGCTGGAGAGGGTCATGGTGTAGGGGCTGGCCGACTCCTTCACGTTGCTCAGCAGGGCGTTGACCACATAGAGGCTGATCCAGTTGAGCATGATGCAGGAGATGACCTCGTTGACGTTGCGGTAGGCCTTCAGGGCGCCGGAGATGCCGCCCAGGACGGCGCCGGCCACGATACCGGCGATGAGGCAGACGAACCAGGGCATCTGGAGGCCCAGGGCGCAGTAGAGGCTGGCGCCCGCGCCCACCACATACTGTCCGGCGGCACCGATGTTGAAGAGGCCCACCTTATAGGCGAAGAGCACCGACAGGGAGCACATGAGCAGCGGTGCGGTCTTGACCAGGGTGCTGCCCAGGTACTTCATTCGGGCGGGGCCGCTGGGATAGTAGAAAAAGTTCTTGACGATGGTCAGGATGGCCTCCCAGGCGCCGGCGGGGTTGATGGCCAGAAGGACCAGGTAGCCGATGACCAGGCCGATGATGATGCACAGCAGGGAGGCCAGCAGGGACTGCACACCCTTGTTGCGCAGAATCGAGTTTTTCTGTTTCATCCCTTAAGCCCCCTTTCGCTTGGCGCCGGCCATGTAGAGGCCCATCTCTTCCACTGTGGTAGTCTTGGGGTCCAGCTCGCCCACAATCTCACCCTCGTACATAACCAGGATGCGGTCGGAGAGGGCCATGACCTCGTCCAGCTCCAGACTGACCAGCAGCACACCCTTGCCGGCGTCCCGCTGTGCCACGATCTGCTTGTGAATATACTCGATGGCGCCCACGTCCAGGCCGCGGGTGGGCTGGACGGCCACCAGCAGCTCGGGATCGCGGTCGATCTCACGGGCCACGATGGCTTTTTGCTGGTTGCCGCCGGACATGGCCCGGGCGGCGGTGATGGGGCCCTGGCCGGAACGCACGTCGTACTGCTCGATGAGCCGCTCGGCGTACTCTCGGATGGCCTTGCGCTTGAGGAAGCCGGTGCCGGAGACGAACTGGGGCTCAAAATACCGCTGGAGCACCATGTTGTCCTCCAGGGTGTAGTCCAGCACCAGGCCATGCTTGTGTCGGTCCTCGGGGATGTGGCTCATACCCATGGTGGAGCGCTTACGGATGGGGGCGTGGGTAATGTCCTGTCCGCACAGGGTGACCTTACCCGACTTCACGGGTTCCAGGCCGGTGATGCCGTAGACCAGCTCGGTCTGGCCATTGCCGTCGATGCCGGCAATGCAGACGATCTCCCCACCCCGGACGGTGAAGGAGACGTTTTTGACAGCGTTGTTGTTGCTGTGGACCTTGGAGGCCACAGTGAGGCCCTCCACCGAGAGAATTACATCCTTGGGCTTGGCCTCCTCCTTGTGAACCACGAAGTCTACGTCACGGCCCACCATCATCTTGGAGAGCTCCTCCTTGGTGGTGGTGGCCACGTCCACGGTACCGATGTACTTGCCCTTGCGGAGCACAGTGCAGCGGTCGGCCACCGCCATGATCTCGTTGAGCTTGTGGGTGATGAAGAGGATGCTCTTGCCCTCGGCCTTGAGTCCCCGCATGATGTCCATGAGCTCGTCGATCTCCTGGGGGGTGAGGACGGCGGTGGGCTCGTCGAAGATGAGGATCTCATTGTCCCGATAGAGCATCTTCAGGATCTCGGTACGCTGCTGCATACCCACAGTGATGTCCTCCACCAGGGCGTCCGGGTCCACCTTCAGGCCGTATTTGTCAGAGAGGGCCATGACCTTCTCCCGGGCTTCGGCCTTCTGCAAAAAACCGCCCTTGCAGGGCTCCACGCCCAGAATGATATTGTCCAGCACGGTGAAGCACTCCACCAGCTTGAAGTGCTGGTGGACCATGCCGATGCCCAGATCATTGGCGTCGTTGGGGTCTTTGATCTCCACCACCTGACCGTCCTTCTTGATGGTGCCCTCTTCTGGCCGGTAGAGGCCGAAGAGGACGCTCATCAGCGTGGACTTACCGGCGCCGTTCTCGCCCAGAAGCGCGTGGATCTCACCTTTCTTCAACTGGAGCGTGATGTTGTCGTTGGCAACGATGCCGGGAAACCGCTTGGTGATGTTCAGCATTTCGATGGCATATGGCTGCTCCAAGCTTACCGCCCTCCCTCTTGTCGCATAGTATCTGCTGGACCGTCCGCGAAGCGCCGGCCCGTAGGGCTTCCGCCCCAGGTCCGCCCCGGTGTTTTCACACCGCGCGGAGCCAGCATATATCAGCATATATGGTTCTCTACCATTGTACTATATTCAGGCGCATAATTCAAAACAAAAATGTTCGATGTGCCATTTTTCTCTCCCACCCATAGAAAAAAGGCCGCCGCGGCAGATGCCGCGGCGGCCTTTTCTCAGATCCGGATGGATCTCTTACTTAATGTTGCCGTACTCGTTGACGGTGATGACAGTGGCGTTGTCAGCAGCGGCCACAGACACGTCGTTGGAGACGGTGATGGTGCCATCGTACATACCAGCCACCAGAGCCTTGTAGTTGTCCTGAGTGAAGGAGTCGCTCCACTGAGTGGACTCCATGGGCAGCTGGACATAGTTGGCAGTGGGATCGTCGCCGGACACCAGGCCCAGGGTCTCGATCTGGCCGCCGTAGTTGGCGAAGTTGCCGTCCATGACCTCCTGGAGGAGGTGCTTGGTGGTGTTGGCCAGGCCCTTCATGGCGGAGGTCACGGTCATGCCCTCGCCGTAAGCATCGATGATACCAGCCTGATCCACGTCCACGCCGATGACCTTGCCGCCAACCTTGGCAGCGGCCTCGGCAGCGGAGGTGTAGATGCCGCCGCCGCAGGCGAAGACGACCTCAACACCCTGGGTCTGATACCAGTTGTCCATGTAAGCGGTGATGTCGGCATCGCCGAAGAACTGGTTGCCGTAGACGTACTCCACGGTCACATCAGCACCGTTGCCCAGCTCGACGGCAGCGGCGTCAGCGCCCTGCACGAAGCCGTAGCCGTAGCGCTGCACAGCGGGGACAGCCATGCCGCCCAGGAAGCCCAGGTGGGTGTAGCCCAGCTTCACAGCGGCGTAGCCGGCCATGTAGCCGCACAGCTCTTCCTGGTACACGGCGCAGTAGACATTGGAGGGCACGGTGTAGTCAGAGCCCAGGTCAGCCTCGCCCACGTCCAGAGCGATGAAGGTGACATCGGGATACATCTCAGCGGTCTCCTTGATGGTCTCGGCGAAGGCGTAGCCGGGCATCACGACCACGTTGTAGCCCTCGGCCACAGCGGCGTCCACCATGGCCACACGCTCAGCGGTGGAGTCGCCGGCGGGCTTATAATAAGTAAATTCCACGCTGTTGGCGGTACAGAACTCGTTGCAGGCCTCATAGGTGGTCTGGTTGAAGGACTGGTCGGTGATGTCGCCGTAGTCGGTGATCATGGCCACCTTCATGTCGGTGGCGGAAGCGGTCTCGGCGGGAGTGGTCTCAGCGGGAGTGGTGGTCTCGGGGGCGGGAGTCTCGCTGCTGCCGCCGCCGCAGGCAGCCAGGGAGAACACCATGGCGCCAGCCAGAACAAGAGCGGAAAGTTTCTTAAAATTCTTCAAGCTGATCTACCTTCCTTTCAAAATCAATGCCCGGTATGGCCTAGACATCTTCAAAAATGGTCCATCCTCCCGAGCACGGGCCTATTATATCGCACATTTTACCAGAGCGCAACCGAAATTTCGCGGTTGTCAAAAAAAGTTTACGTTTTTGTTACAAAAGTGTTAAATGATCGCCGTCCGTCCAAGCAGGTCTTGGGGAAAAGGACGGCTGCACACCTGAAAAAACAGCGGAGACCGCCTTTCGGACGGTCTCCGCTTCATACAAAATGAGATTTAGTTCTCAGTATCCCTCGCCCTGCTGGCCCTTCACCAGCTTGACGATCCTGGAGGTACCCAGGCGATCCGCGCCCAGGGCCAGGAAGTCCTCGGCGTCCTTCAGGCTGGTGATGCCGCCGGCAGCCTTGACCTTCACGCCGGGACCCACATGCTTCACCATGAGGGCTACGTCCTCCCGGGTGGCGCCGCCGGTAGAGAAGCCGGTGGAGGTCTTGATATAGTCGGCACCGGAGGCGGTGACGATCTCGCACATCTTGATCTTCTCCTCCTCGGTGAGGAGACAGGCCTCCACGATGACCTTGAGAATGCGGCCCTGGCAGCTCTCCTTGATGGCCTTGATCTCCGTGAGAAGGTCATCCCACTTCTGATCCTTCACCCAGCCGATATTGATGACCATGTCGATCTCGTCGGCGCCGTTACGGATGGCGTCCTCGGTCTCAAAGACCTTCACGGCGGTGGTGGAATAGCCGTTGGGGAAGCCGATCACAGTGCAGATCTTCAAGTCATTGCCCACATACTCGGCGGCCTGACGCACATAGGCGGCGGGAATACACACAGAAGCGCACTCATATTTACGGCCGTCATCACAGATCTCCTTGATCTGTGCCCAGGTAGACTCCTGCTTCAGGAGGGTGTGGTCACAGTGCTTCAGGATCTCCTTTACGTCCATAGATAACATCCTTTCTCGACTTGATGGCTTATTTCACTTCGATGAGCTCGTAGGAGCGGGTACCCAGACCGATCTTCTCGGCGTGCTCCAGGCAGGAGCGCCAGTTGGTCTCAGGGAAGTTATTGCAGAAGTGGTCGTGGTGGTCCTCACAGCCCTCGGTGTGGAGGTACTGGTCCAGACGGCTGCCGGGCATGACGGGCTGACGCAGGCAGGCGTCGGCGCAGGCCTGATCCAGAGCCACCGCGTCAAAGGAGGCAAACATACCCACATCGGGGATGATGGGGATGTCGTTCTCAGCGTGGCAGTCGCAGAAGGGGGAAACGTCCATGACCAGACTGATGTGGAACTGGGGCCGGCCGTCTACCACGCCCTTGGCGTACTCGGCCATCTTCCGGTTCAGGTCGTCGTTGGCGCTGGCGTTCCGGTTGACGATGGCGTCGAAGTTACAGGCCCCCAGGCAGCGGCCGCAGCCCACGCACTTGTTCTGGTCGATGAAGGCCTTCCGGTCCTCTCCGTAGGAGATAGCGTCCTGACCGCACTGCTTGGCGCACTGACGGCAGCCCACGCACTTCTTCTGGCGGACCTCCGGCTTACCGGAATTGTGCTGCTCCATTTTGCCCCGGCGGGAGCCACAGCCCATGCCGATGTTCTTGATGGCGCCGCCGAAGCCGGTGGCCTCGTGGCCCTTAAAGTGGGTCAGGCTGATAAAGACGTCGGCGTCCATCACTGCCCGGCCGATCTTGGCGGTCTGGATATACTCAGCTCCCTCCACGGACACCTCCACATCGTCGGTCCCCTTGAGGCCGTCGCCGATGATGATCTGACAGCCGGTGGAGAAGGGGGAAAAGCCGTTTTCATAGGCGGCGTCCATGTGCTCCAGGGCGTTTTTCCGGCGGCCTACGTAGAGGGTGTTACAGTCGGTGAGGAAGGGTACGCCCCCCATGGATTTGACCACGTCGGCCACCACCTTGGCGTAGTTGGGCCGGAGAAAGGAGAGATTGCCCGGCTCGCCAAAGTGGATCTTGATGGCCACCAGCTTCTTCTCCATATCGATCTCACCCATGCCGGCGGTGCGGATGAGCTTTTCCAGCTTCTTCAGCAGATTGGTGCCAATGGGAGCTCTCAGATCAGAAAAATATACCTTTGCCTGTTCCATATCGTCATTCCTCTCGTTTTCTTTCACATCAAATGGGATAGTAGGCCGCCTTGCCCTCCACCGTCTCCCTGCGGAGCTGGCCAAGGACGATCAGGTGGTCCAGGTGGGACATGCACTCGCCCACGGCGAACCATTTCTGTGCTACCGGGAAGTCTGCCCAGGAGCTGGCCCGAATCTTCCAGGTCATGTGACCGGCCAACTCATAGGCCCCCCGTCCCGGATGGGCCTTTACCACGTTTAGAGCCTCCTCCAGCCGTCGCTGATGGTGGCAGAGGAGCTGGTCAACGCGGGTCTTCAGGTCTCCGCTCTTTCGGTGGCCGGGCAGGGTGAGTTCCGGGTCGTAGGCGCGGATCTTTTTGAGGCTTTCCAGATAGGCCCCCAGAGCGTCCGGCAGAATGGGCCAGAACGTGATATTGGGGGTGATGTCGAAGAGCACATGGTCCCCGGTGAAGAGGACGCCACGCTCCGGCAACCAGTAACACATCTGACCAGGCGTGTGGCCAGGCATGAGCAGGCACTGGATGCGGCATCCGCCCTTCTCCAAGATCTGACCATCGGCGAGACCCACATAATGTCCCCCTGCGGGTGGCGCCATGGATCGTGCCGGGTTGGTCTCATTCATATTGGCCATCAGGTGCCGGGGAAACCCCTCCTCCCGGAAACGCTCCTCCATCGTGTTCCAGTACCGCTCCCGGTAAGCTCGGTCATCCAAGCTGAGGCGATCCACCTCACTGATATAGATGGTTTGCTCACCGGCGGCCTCCGGCGCCAGGCCGGAGTGGTCGGAGTGGAGGTGGGTAAGCAGGACCTCTGTCTCCCCACGGCGGATACCAAGCTCCCTCAGGCCGGTAAAGAGCGCCCCCCGGCAGGCCGGCTGACGGAACCCGGTGTCGATGAGCAGATTCCCGTCCTCACCTTTTAGGAGATAGGCGTTGAGTTCCTTGAGCGGGTTGCCCACCAGGGGTACCGGAATCCGGTAGATCCCGGCCGCGATCTCTTCTGGCATAGCGGTGCCTCCTACCATATTGTGATGTTGATACGTATAAACATATCACATTCGGAGAAAATTGACAATCGCATTTTCCCAGCAGCAACGAAAGGCGCCCGCTCCGATGAGCGGGCGCCTCTTATGATGCGTCGGATTTTGCTTAGTAGTTCTCGGCCTTGATCTCGAAGTAGGCCTGGGGATGGCCACACACGGGGCAGACCTGGGGGGCCTCGGTGCCGTACTCCAGGTGACCGCAGTTGCGGCAGTACCAGACCTTGACCTGGGCACGCTTGAAGACCTCGCTGTTGGAGAGGTTCTCAGCCAGCTTCACATAGCGCTCCTCGTGGCTCTTCTCGATCTTGCCCACGGCGGCGAAGGCGTCGGCCAGAGCGTGGAAGCCCTCCTCACGGGCGGTCTCGGACATCTCCTTGTACATCTCGGTCCACTCCTCGTGCTCGCCCTCGGCGGCGGCCAGGAGGTTGGCGGCGGTATCGCCGATGCCACTGAGTGCCTTAAACCACAGTTTGGCATGCTCCTTCTCGTTGCCGGCGGTCTCCTCGAAGATGGCGGCAATCTGCTCATAGCCCTCTTTACGGGCCTTGCTGGCAAAGTAGGTGTACTTATTGCGGGCCATGGACTCTCCGGCAAAGGCTTTCCACAGATTGGCTTCCGTCTTGCTGCCCTTTAGTTCCATAAGAAAAAGCTCCTTTCAAAGTTCAAATTCAAAGGCGGGATGAGCCTCATCGGCTCACAGTTCACTTTTACTCCTGGCCCTTCCAGTAGCCGTGGAGATTGCAGTACTCGTAAGCGGTAACGGGGTCGGCGCCGCCGGTCTTCATCACAGGCTCCTCGCCGGGCTTGGTGATCTGGAAGGTGACCTTGTTGCCGCTGACGGCGGCGATGAACTGGATATAGTGCTCCTCCAGCATGGGGTGGATGGTGGAGCCCACCTGGACAGTGACATGGTTGCCGTCGCGGGTGACCTGGGGAACGTGCTTCTCCAGAGCGCCGTCGGTGGTGTTGGGCACCAGCTCCTCCATCTTCTGGCCACAGCACATCAGGGGCACGCCCTTATCCACGACCTTGAAGACGATATTGCCGCAGTGAGCACAGCGATACAGTTTGAGTTCCATAAATTTGACCTCCAATTTATTCATTCTTTTCTATCATCGGGTCCGCCTTTTGCGGACAAACGGGACATAGTTGCGCGGATCTTAATGCCGCGTGACGCAGTGGGTGCAGATGCCGGAGAAAACCAGGTCGTGGCGGTCTACCTGGTGCCCGGTGAGCACACCGACCTTTTCATCCAGGGACGCATCGTACTCCACGCCCTCCAGATCATAGACAGAGCCGCACTTCCGACAGCGGAAGTGGGGATGGGGCCGGGTATTGGCGTCGTACCGCTCGATGGGAAAGGGCATCCGGGTAACCAGTCCCTCATCTGCCAGCAGATTCAGGTTCCGGTATACCGTGCCCAGGCTCAGGCTGGGGTTTTCCGGTTTGAGCCATTGGTAGAGCATCTCGGCGGTGGGATGCTCATGGGTCTCCATCAGGCACTGATAGATGAGCTCCCGCTGCTTGGAGTAACGCTTGCCAGTCATAACTCACTTCCCTCTAATCAGTAATCATTCTTGTTACTGATTGGAGTATAGCAGAATTTTTCTGGAAATGCAAGCCCTATTTTTGTTTTATCAAAAATTTTTCCGGGGCTAGACCCAGCATTACCGCGCACACTAAAAGCGATTGGGAACCTGACTTTAACAATGCGGAGGCAAGGATATGAAAAGACCCTATCTTGCGCTGATCTGTGCCCTGGCGCTGCTCTTAATTGCGGCGGGCTGCTCCAGCCAGCCCAAGGTATCCCCCACGCCCAACACGACGGTGATCCCTACGGAGACACCGTCGGTCAGCGAGACACCGTCCACCAGCTCCATGCCCATGGAGACTGAAAACTACCACGCCGGTGAAGATGGGCAGGTGGACCTGGATGAGGACGGCCTCACCAGCGATGAGCACAGTATGATCGAAGATGCCAAAAACGCAGCGGACGAGGGCAAGGATACCGTGGAAGACGCCGCAAAGGACGCCGGCGACGCGGTCAAAGACGCTGCCGAAGGGACCGGCCGGGCCATTGAAAAGGCCGGCGACACCCTGACCGGGAAGCGCTAAACCAAAAACAGCGTGGAGCACACGGCCTTCGTTGTGTTCCACGCTGTTTTTTCCACTTTGAAAGCCTTCTATACCCTCAGCGGGTCTGCCCGCGGGCATATTCCGCCACCCGCTCCTGCTCGCTCCGGTCGGCAAAGGACTCTGCCGGGAAGAGGAGCATCTTCCGGTCCCGCCGGAAGAGGACCAGCCCCCAGTCCGCCGATTTGACACCGCCGATCTGGCTCCACAGGGTGCGCTCCCGCTCCCCGGGCCGCAGGCTGTCCACACCGTTGGGGCCGATGACATCGGTAATGGACCCTTCCAGCAGCTTGTCAAAGGCCCCCTTCTTATCCTGCCGCCGGATGGCCCAGGCCATGAAGCCGGGCAAAAAGGACAGCCAGGAGGCGCAAAGGGCCAGGCCGATAATAAGGAGGCCGATGGCGCTGGCCACCTCCGCCCCGTTCACAGCGGGGAGGGCGTTCAGGACGCTGGCCAGAGCCAGGAGCCCCGACACCAGCATGGGGACAGAGAGGACAGCCACCGCGATCATAGCCGGCCGCCAGTAGAGCTTGGTGCGAAGGTAGGCCAGGTTGGACCGGAGCAGGGCCTGCCGCAGGCCCTCCGGTTCCCAGGTATAGCGGAGGGTAAAGACTGCGCCCTCCTCATCCGGCTCCGGCGGGAGCGCCGTCTCGTCCCCGACCGTCTGGGGCGGCCGGCCCTGCCGGGCCTCCGCCAGGGCGGTGAGAAAGGCCGCCCGCTCCTCCGGCCCGGGGAAGGCACAGGGGGGCAACACCTCCCAGACGCCGCTTTTGAGATAGAGGAGGACATAACCCTTCTTCTCCCACACCTCAACCAGGGCGTCATAGGGCTCCACCCGGCGGCCCACGCCGAAGGTCTCGGCCACCCCATCTTTGGTCAGGGTCAGGGTCCGGGGACCGAAGAAGCCGTCCTCCCCCGCCAGCATCCGACCCCCGTGGAAGGCCCGCCGCCGGGCGGAGAGTACCCACAGGAAGCAGAGGGAACCCACCAGCGTGACGACAGACAGTCCGAGCACGGTGCCGAAGTCGTCCTCCCACTGTCCGGCGGCCAGGATGACCGTCAGCATGACCAGCATCACGGCACTGAACAGGGCCATGGCCAGGAAGAAGAACCACTCCACCTTCCGAATCACGGCCAATGGTCCTTTGGGCCGCTTTTCATGGAGGAGAATCCCCCGCTTGAAGTCCTGCTGGGTCAGGTTGTACCGCAGTTCCATAGGTCACCTCTCAACTTCAGATGCCTATTGGACGGCAGAGGGCGCGGAAAAGTTTTCCGCGCCCTCTGTTTTTTCCTTTTTATTTTCTGCCCTTGCCGGGTTTGGCGTTTTTCTTTGCCTTGGGCTTGGCCCAGCCCGCCTTCCGCTTGGGCTGTGGGTCGTTGTGCTCCACCCGCTTGCCCTTCTGCTTGAGCTTCTGGTCCTCCCGCTTGGGAGGCTTGCCGCTCCGCCCGGCAGGCTTACCCTTGACGGGCGTGCCCGGCTTACCGGTCCAGGCGGGCCGGTCAGGCCGGAGGAGGCACTCCTTCCCGTAGCCGATCAAATCCTCCCGGTGGGCCTCCCGCAGGGCCTCCTTCACCAGGGGGCGCTTCTCCGGCCGCTTCCACTGCATCAGCGCCCGCTGCATGGCCTTGTGGTGGGCGTCGGTGGGGACAAAGACCGGCTTCATGGTCCGGGGGTCCAGGCCGGTGTAGTACATGCAGGTAGAGAGGGTGCCCGGGGTGGGATAAAAATCCTGGACCTGCTCGGGCTGACGGCCCGACTTGTTGAGCCATTCGGCCAGCTTCACAGCGTCCTGGAGGGTGCAGCCCGGGTGGGAGGACATGAGGTAGGGCACCAGGTACTGCTCCTTGCCGTACTTCTGGTTGAGCCGCTCATACTTCTGCCGGAATTTTTCGTAGACCTCGATGTGGGGCTTGCCCATCTCGTCCAGCACCCCGTTGACGCAGTGCTCCGGAGCCACCTTCAGCTGGCCGGAGACATGGTGCTTCACCAGCTCGGCAAAGAACTCCCCGCTGGGGTCCTTCATCATATAATCAAAGCGGATACCCGAACGAATGAAGATTTTTTTGATTCCGGGGAGTGATCTCAGCTTTCGTAATAACATTAGGTAATCAGTATGGTCGGCATCCAGGTTGGGGCAGGCAGTGGGAGAGAGACAGGCCCGGTTCTTGCACAGCCCTGCTTTCATCTGCTTTTTGCAGGCGGGGCGGCGGAAGTTGGCGGTGGGTCCGCCCACATCGTGGATATAGCCCTTGAAGCCGGGATGCTTGGTGAGCTCGGTGACCTCCCGGATGACGCTCTCATGGCTACGGGAAGAGATAATCCGCCCCTGGTGGAAGGCCAGGGAGCAGAAATTGCAGGCGCCGAAGCAGCCCCGGTTGTGGATGACGGAGAAGCGGACCTCCTCGATGGCGGGGACGCCCCCCATGTCGTCGTACATGGGGTGGGGCTCCCGGACGTAGGGGAGCTCGAAGACGGCGTCCATCTCCTCCGTGGTGAGGGGCATGGCGGGGGGATTGCAGATGAGGAGCCGGTCCCCGTGGCGCTGGAGGATGGCCTTGCCCACGATGGGGTCGTGCTCGTTATACTCCACCATGTTGGCCTGGGCGTAGGCCCGCTTGTCGTCCCGCACCTCCTCGAAGGAGGGGACCTCCACCATGGGGTAGGCACACTCCCCCGGGGTTTTGCCCACGAAGCAGGTGCCCTTCACATCGGTGATCTCCGAGATGGGGGTGCCGGAGGCCAGCCGGGCAGCGATCTCCCGGGTGGCCCGCTCCCCCATGCCGTAGACCAGAAGGTCGGCCTGGGCGTCAAAAATAATGGCACGCCGGACCTTGTCCTCCCAGTAGTCGTAGTGGGCGAAGCGGCGGAGGGAGGCCTCCAGGCCGCCGATGACCAGGGGGATGTCTCCAAAGACCTGCCGGACCCGGTTGGCGTAGACGATGGTGGCCCGGTCGGGGCGCAGTCCCGCCCGCTTTCCCGGGGAATAGGCGTCGTCAGTCCGGCGGCGCTTGGCCACGGTGTAGTGGGCCACCATGGAGTCGATATTGCCCGCTGAGAGCATCACCCCCAGCCGGGGACGGCCCAGGGCGGTGAAAGCCGCCGGGTCCTTCCAGTCGGGCTGGGCCATCACGGCCACCCGGTAGCCCTCCGCCTCCAGCACCCGGGAGATGATGGCCGGGCCGAAGGAGGGGTGGTCCACGTAGGCGTCGCCGGTGATGATGAGGAAATCATAGTCCTCCCAGCCCAGGTCCTTCATATCAGCTTTGGAGACGGGGAGAAATCGGGTGTTCATAGCGTATACCTCTTAATGTCAAAGAATCGGAAGGCGGCGGCCAGGGGCCGCCGCCGCTTTGGTCTATGGTTCATCGGTCCGCCCCACCAGATAGTCAATGGTGACGCCGAAGTGGTCGGCCAGCTTCCACAGGTTGTCGAATCCGGGTTTTTGTTCGCCCTTTTCAAAGCGTTGATACTGCCGGGTGGCGCACCCTACGGCGTTGGCCACCTCCTCCTGCTTTTCGCCGGCCTTTTGGCGCAATTCCTTCAAGCGAATGTGGAATTTCATCTCATCACCCCTTGACGCGACTAATTCGTCGCTTTATAATTATATATGACGAATTAGTCATGTGGAGGTTATTATGGACAATATCCTTGACCAACTCTATGCCGGAGAACTGTGCCCCTTCGAGGTCCCTCGCTCGCCGGACCAGGAATATGACTCGGCGGCGGAGCGCTTCGAACTGGCCTGGGCGGCCCTCATGGACGACCCGGACCCGGAGCGTCGAAAACTTCTCCAACAGCTGGAGGAGGCGCACAGGACACTGCTGGGGCTGCTGGAGCGTTCGGCCTTCGCCCAGGGCTTCCGCCTGGGCGGTCAGCTGGTGGCTGAGGTCTTTCGCTGAGGCGCGGCACCACAGGTGCGTCCGGGAAGCCGCCCCCCACACAAAAGAAGGGCCGTTGTTATATCAGGCGGAGTGAGCGCCCCGGCTTACTCGGCGAAGGCGTAGTTGTAGTCGTCGATGCAGTCGGAGAGGACCTCCTCGATGTGGATGATGCCTCCCAGGTAGTCGCGGCCGGGATCAGAGATGGGGGAACCGCTCTCCACCTGCATGACCATCCAGTCCACCGCCTGGACCAGGCTCTCCAGGCTGTACATAGGGGAGCCGCTCAGGGACTCGGCCATGAGCTGGTTTTTGTCCTCCACCGCCGCATTATAGGCGTCAACCGTGGTCTTCAGCTCCGCCTGGAGGGGATAGATGGGGGTCAGGTCCAGGTCCTGGATGTTGTCATCATATACATCCTGCTTGTAGCACTCGTCCAGCAGCTCCCGGGTGACAGTGATGGCGTGACTGGCATTATAGATGATAGTCCGGCCTTCGTCCAGCATCTTCTGCTCCTCGGCGGCGGTGCGCTCCACCGCCAGCTGGGAGACGGCGTCCATGTAGGTGTAGGCCAGGGACTCAAAGGTATCCACATTGGCCTGAATGACCGCGTGGAACTCCTTGGCCTTTGCATACTGGTTGTCCGAAAAGTCGTAGCAGCTGTAAATGTCATCAAAGGTATCCATCAGGGCCCGCATGGGCTCGGCAATCTGAACAGTCAGATCGTCCAGGGTCTCGAAGGCAGGCTCCATCCCCGCCACCAGGAGAGCGTCGTCCAGCAGGCTGCTGTCAAAGGGGCTGATGTCATATTTATATTCGTAGGGCGTATCCGGCACAAAAGCGAACTCGTCGGCGTACTCTACCACCAGATAGTAGCTGTAAATATTATCCGGCACTTCGACAATCTCGTTGTTCATCTCAACATAGATGTTGTACTTGACCGTGTCCATCTCCTCCGGGGTCAGGCCCAGGTCCTCCGCCGTGGGGGCGGTGGGCTCCACCGTCTCGGTGGAGACGGGCTGGGTCTCCGTGACCTCAGGCGCAGCGCTGGGCGTACTCTCAGGGGCCTTCCCGTCCGAGGAGCAGCCGGACAGGAGCAGCAGGCCGGACAGGGTCATCAGGGTCAGGCCCTTGGCGGCAAATTGTCAGTTTCTTTTCTGGTTTTCATTGCGATCCATACAAATTCCTTCTCTCTTTGTTTTATGTGCCGCGGTATCCCGCCTCATTCCCCGTAGCCGATGTACTTTTCCATAATGTCCAGGGGAACACGGGTACCGGTAGCTTGACACACCTTGTGGAAACCGTACCTCTTATAAAATCGCTGGGCCACCAGATTATCCGGGGCGCAGCGCAGGCGCAGGTAATCCCGGCCCAGGGGGCGGTAGACCGACACGGCCTGGCCGATGAGCTGGACGCCCAGGCCCCGCTTGCGCAGAGTGGGCATCATATAGACAAATGGGATGTAGCCGATGCCCTTGTCAGCATCCCGGCGCAGGTCCAGCTGGAGGACTCCGGCCACCTCGTCCCCCAGCATGACGCAGATGACCGAGTTGTGGTCAAAGCGCCACTGCTCCAGGGCGTCGTGGGCAAAGGCATCCCCGTCGTAGTTGTCCCAGGAGCCGTGGATGTTGAGCCAGGCCTCCCCCCGGCACTGCCGGTAGAAGTCGCTCTCCTTCTCCATGTCCAGGGGCCGGAACCACATGTTGGCGTCGGCCATGCTGCCGGTATCCTGCTTCCACCAGCGCTGCTTGGCGAAGGTGGAGATCTCCTCGGGCAAGTGGCTGGCGTCGTCGTGGAAGACCACCCGGACGTCGTTCCCGTCAAACTCCAGCAGGGAGACGGCGGTATTGTCGCTGTGGGGCAGACTGGCCGATTCCTCGATACTCATGCCCTGGAAAACCGCCAAAGCATTGCGGATGGCGGTGCCGTGGCACACCACCGCCACCGTCTCATTGGGGTGATTGTGGGCGATCTGTCGGATGGCACCGGAAACCCGTTCCCGCACCTCTTCAAAGCTCTCGCCCCCCTCCACCTTCCAGCGCCGGTCGGTGGCGTTGAACCAGGAGAGCTGCTGGGCGTCGGTGCGGGCCACCTCGCCCCAGGTCCGGTCCTCCCACACCCCCATGGCCACCTCCCGGAGGCTCTTCCGGGTGGTGAGGGTCAGGCCCTTGGGCTTATAGATGGCCTTGGCGGTGGTGCGGGTGCGGAAGAGGTCGCTGGAATACACCGCGTCCACATGGATGCTCTCGAACCGGTGAGCCAGCGCGGCAATTTGCCGGTAGCCGTTGTCGGTCACGAGGCTGTCATACTGCCCGTGGATGCGGCGGTAAAGGTTGCCCTCCGCCTCCGCATGCCGGACCAGATAGATCTTCGTCATTGGGATCTCCTTCTCTTTCTCAGAACTGCTGGGATTCACCAGGGCTGGACGGCACCGGTGAGCTCAGTGATCCGGGCCAGGCCCTGCTTCTCCGCGTAGGCGGCGAGCTCGTCCCGGACCCGGACGGGGGCGTAGACGTCGGCAAAGGAGGCGGTTCCCACCGCCACTGCCGTGGCGCCGGCCAGCATGAGCTCGGCGGCGTCAGCGCCCTTGCTCACGCCGCCCATGCCCAGGATGGGCACCTTGACGGCATTGGCCACCTCCCACACCATCCGCACCGCCACGGGCAGCACGGCGGGGCCGGAAAGGCCGCCGGTATTCATCTTCAGAATGGGGCGGCGGGTGTTCACATCGATGCGCATGCCCCGAATGGTGTTGATGAGGCTGATGGCGTCGGCTCCCGCCCCCTCCACCGCCTTGGCGATCTCGGTGATGTCGGTGACGTTGGGAGAGAGCTTCACCATCACGGGGACGGTAGCGCTCTTCTTGGCGATCTCGGTGACCTCGGCGGCCATCTCCGGCTTGGTGCCGTAGGCCAGGCCCCCCGCCTTCACGTTGGGGCAGGAGATGTTGACCTCGATCATATCCACCCCCGCCGCCGACAGCTTTTCGCACATGCCGCCGTACTCCTCCGGGGTGTTGCCGGAGATGTTGGCGATGATCTTCACGTCGTGCTTTTTAAGTTCGGGCAGCTCGTGGGCGATGAAGGCGTCCACGCCCGGGTTCTGGAGCCCCACGGAGTTGAGGATGCCCATGGGGGTCTCGGCGATCCGGGGGGCGGGGTTGCCCTCCCGGGGCAGGGGGGTGAGCCCCTTGACACAGATGGCACCCAACTCGCTCAAATCAAAAAAATGGCCGTACTCCCGGCCGAAACCGAAGGTGCCGGAGGGGACCACAATGGGGTTCTTGAGCTCCACCCCGGCCAGATTCACCCGCAGGTCAGTCATTCCAGTCCACCTCCTTGGCGTCAAAGACGGGGCCGTCCTTGCAGACGTGCTTCCGGTGGCCGTCGGCCATATCGCAGGCGCAGACCAGGCAGGCTCCCACGCCGCAGCCCATGCGCTCCTCCAGGGAAACCTGGCAGTCCACGCCGTGGGCGGCACAGGTTTTGGCCACCGCCTTCAGCATCCCCTTGGGGCCACAGGCCATCACCACAGGGGGCACCGGCTTGCCGGAGCAGGCGGCGCAGTCGGCCGAGGCGCAGGGCTGGTTTTGAAGAAACTCCTCCACCAGCTCGGTAACAAAGCCCTTCCGGCCGGTGGTTCCGTCGTCGCTGATGACGCTCATGGAGCGGCAGCACTCGGCGAACTCGTCGGTGAGCATCCTGTGGCCCTGGTCCCGGAAGCCCAGGGCGGCGTGGACCTCCGCCCCGGAAGCAGCAGCGGCCTTGGCCACACCCAGCATGGGGGGCACGCCGATGCCGCCCCCCACCACCAGGATCTTCTTGGCTGAGATGTCGAAGCCGTGGCCCAGAGGGCCCAGCACGTCCAGCTCATCCCCAGCCTTTCGCCGGGAGAGCCACTCGGTCCCCTCTCCCCGGACCTCAAAGACCACCCGCAGGGTGGTCTTGTCCCAGGAACAGATGGAGATGGGCCGGCGGAGCAGCCGCTCTTCTCCACACTTGATGTGGACAAACTGGCCGCAGGACGTCTGGGCCGCCATCTCCTCTCCCACCTCCAGGGTGAGGGCATAGGCATATTCGTTGAGGCGGACGGCCTCCGCCACGGTACAGATCTTCTGGACAGGCATCCAGAACCCTCCCTACTTCTTTTTCTCCTTGTCCCGCTCGATCCAGCGGGGGTCCCGGTAGAACTCGTACCGCCCGCACTGGGGGCACAGGTACAGGTCGGCCCGGGCGCACAGATAGTTGAGCCGGGCCGGCAAAAGGGCCGGGCTCAGGTATTCCAGCACCGCCCCGCAGGCGGGGCAGCGTTTTTCGGTGTTCTCTTTTTGCTCTTCCACGGTCAGCCCTCCCAACCCGGCTTGTCGTCGTCCCGGCCGAACCAGCGGCGCTTTTTCTTCTTCGGCTCCGGGGCCTTCTCTCTTTGAGCCTCTCCAGACCTTTTCACAGGCAGACAGCTCGTTCCGCAGTAGGCGCACCGCTCGCTTTTCCCCACCTGCCCACAGGCGGGGCAGCGGTAGAGCGCCGCATCGAAAAAGTCAGGGCTGAAGGGCAGGTCGTTTTTCAAACGCATGTCCCGGACATAGCCCGTCTCTCCGCCGCAGGCGGAGCATTTTTTTGTCCTTCGTTCCGCTTCCATGCCGTTCCCTCACTTTCGGTCAGGGTCGCCGGGCAAGGTCTCCTCCATGGTCTCCAGGTCCACCACGCTGCCGCAGATGGGGCACCTCCGGTCCCGGCGCGGGTTGCCGCAGGTGGGACAAATAAAGATCTGGGCGCTGATCTCTCCCGCCTTCACCTTCTCCTGGAAATCCAGGAGCCAGGCTCTGTCCTCTTCTTCCTCCCGCTGCTCTGTCTCCCGCCGCTCCAGCTCCTCTTGGGGCAGATACAGCTCCCCCCTGCCGCATTTGGGGCAGATGTGGAGTTCCATGGGAAAGGCCGGCAGATGGTCGCTGTTGGGGTCAGGCCAGCCCTCCATACGAACCAGCCGCTCATATTCCATTGCTCCGCCGCAGGCGGGGCAGGTCTTCTTTTCTCCCATACCGTTCACCTATTTCTCCCAGTCCGGCTTTTTCCGCCGGCCGAAAAAGCCCTTCTCCTCCCAGGGGTCGTCCCTGGGCTTAGGCCGTCTGGACGGCGGCGGCGCTTGGGGGACGGCTGCCTTCTCCGGCGGCGGTGTTTCCTTCTCTTCCGCTTTTTCTTCCGGCTCCAGCCATGCCGGACCCTCCGGCACCCGCTCCAGGAGCCACAGGGCCTTTTCGCACTTGGGGCAGTACCAAGCGCCCTCGTAGCAGATGTTTCCGGAGAGAAGCATCCCCTCCAGACCCTGCTCGCCCTCCTTGGCCGGGCGCAGCTCTACCGCCTTCTTCTCGTCCCAGTCAGGCACCTTCCAGCGGCGCTCCACCTTGTCCAGAAGAGCCCTGGCCGGCTCGGGCAGGGACTCCCGCCCGCCGGCCTCCGGCGCTTCCTCAGCCGGCGGCAGCCACCGATACTCCCAGTCAACGGAGCGGACCCGCTTGGTCTGCATAGCCCCGGGGACCATGTCCTCGCCGCAGAACGGGCACTTCATGGCCTTACCGGATGGTCACGTACTGGCCGATGGCGTCCCTCATGGTCTCCGCGGCGGCGCGGGCGGCCTCCTGGAAATCGGCGCCGTCCTTGCCGGTCTTCTGCCAGGCGCACATGATGGACCGGGAGGCGTTGACGATGGCGCCGTGGCCATCCTTATCAAAGGCGTACTGCACGTCCTCGGCGGTACCGCCCTGGGCGCCGTAGCCGGGAACCAGGAAGAAGGTGTGGGGCAGACGAGCCCGCAGCTCCTTGAGCTCCTCGGGCCAGGTGGCGCCGGTGACGGCGCCGGCCAGGCTGTAGCCATACTTGCCCACGGTGCCCTCGCCCAGCTTCTCGGCCATGTCGCCCAGGAGCTGGTAGACCAGCTTGTCCCCGGCGGTCAGGTTCTGGAGCTCGCCGGAACCGGGATTGGAGGTCTTGGCCAGGAGGAAGAGGCACTTATCATACTTCTTGCAGGTGTCCACGAAGGGGCCCACGGTGTCGGAACCCATGTAGCCGTTGAGGGTGACGCAGTCTGCGCCGAAGGCGGTGAGGGCGGCGCTCCCCACCTGGGTCTCGCCCAGCCAGGCGTCGGCGTAGGCCTGGGCAGTGGAGCCGATGTCGCCGCGCTTGATGTCGGCGATGACGAAGAGGCCCTGCTCCTTAGCGTAGGCAATGGTCTTTTCCATGACGGCCAGGCCCTGCCAGCCCAGCCGCTCGTAGTAGGCCGCCTGGGGCTTCACGGCGGGGACCACGTCCTTGAGGGCGTCGATAAGACCCTTGTTGAACTGCCACACCGCCTCGGCGGCACCGGCCAGGGTCTCGCCATGCTCGGCGTAGGCGGCCTTCAGGATGTGGGGCGGAATCTGCTCCGGCTTGGGGTCCAGACCGGCCACAGTGGGGTTCTTCTTGGCGATGATCTTCTCCTGCAAAACGTCAAACGACATCTTTATGTCCTCCCTTATCTGTCTTCGTAGACGATCTTGCCGCCTACGATGGTGTATTTCACTTTGCCCGTCAGCACCCGTCCGGCAAAGGGGGTATTGCGCCCCTTGGAGGCAAATTGCGCCGGGTCTACCGTCCAGGTCTCGTTGGGGTCGAAGATGGTGAAGTCGGCCTCGCCCCCCAGGCTCAGACGGCCCTTGGGGATGCCCAGGATACAGGCCGGGTTGAAGGTCATTTTCTTCAGAATGTCGGAGAGGTCCATCTCCCCGGTGTGATAGAGGGCGGTGAGGGTGGCCCCCAGGGAGGTCTCCAGACCCACCATGCCGCTGGGCGCCTCAGCCAGCGGCTTGGCCTTCTCCTGGGCGGAGTGGGGGGCGTGGTCGGTGGCGATGGCGTCGATGGTGCCGTCCTTGAGCCCGGCGATGATGGCCTCCACATCCTGCTTGGTCCGCAGGGGGGGATTGACGCGGGCTATGGAGCCCTGGGTGAGGACCTCGTCCTCGGTGAAGGTGAAGTACTGGGGGCAGGTCTCACAGGTGATGTGGACGCCCTTCTTCTTGAACTGCCGGACGATGTCCACACTGCCGGCGGTGGAGATGTGGCAGATGTGGACGGCGGCCCCCGTCTCCTCGGAGAGCATGGCGTCCCGCATGACCATCAGCTCCTCGGCGATAGCGGGGCGGCCCGGGAGATTCAAAGCCCGGGAGACCCGCCCCTCGTTGACGGCGTAATTGCACACCATATTGGCATCCTCGCAGTGGGAGAGGATGGTGAGTCCCAGCCGTTTGGCGCGGATGAGGGCATCCCGCATCAGGTTGGCGTTCTGGATGGGCATACCGTCGTCGGAGAGGGCCACAGCGCCCGCCTCCTTCAGGGCCTGACCGTCGGTGAGGCTCTCCCCCTTCTCCCCCACGGTGACGGCGCCGATGGGCCACACCCGCACCCCGCAGGACTCAGCGGCCCGGCGGAGGACGTAGCGGACCTGTTCGGGGCTGTCCACGGCGGGCTTGGTGTTGGGCATGCAGGCCACGGAGGTGATGCCCCCCCGGGCAGCGGCGGCGGTGCCGGTGGAGATGTCCTCCTTGTATTCTAACCCCGGCTCCCGTAGGTGGACGTGCATGTCCACCAGGCCGGCGCACACGGTGAGCCCACGGGCGTCGATGATCTGGGCGTCCTGGTCCCGGAGGTCACTGCCAATCACAGCCAGTTTTCCATCCTCGATGAGGATGTCCATAACGCCGCCGATCCCCCCCACAGGGTCGACCAGACGGCCTTTTTGGATGAGAAGCTTCACGTCATTGCTCCTTTCCCATATTGGACACAACAAGAGAGGGACCGGGCAGCCCGCTCCCCTGGGAATGTTCTTCCGGCGGCGGGACAGTTCCGTCCGTTTCGCCGATACGGTTCAATTATAGAAGATGTATCTTCGTTTGGCAATGGATTTTTCGTGAATCCTGGGCACAATAAGCTTGGACCTTGTCCAGAAGGAGGAATCGAATATGGAGAGCAAGCACATGATGCGCAACATCGGCATCGGCATGGCCGCCGGCGCCGCCCTGGGGATGTTGATGGCCCCCCAGAAAAAGACCCTCAAGGCCACCGCCAAAAAGGCCATGCGGGCCATGGAGGACGCCGCTGAGAACATGACCCAGAGCATGGGCATGTAACAAAAATGGTCCCCTCCGGCACATGCCGGAGGGGACCATTTTTAGGTGTGTTTTGGCAGTAGAATTTCGGGCATGAGCTCGTCGGAAATGATGTCCAGCATCTCCTCGATCTTGGCCACATCCTCCGCCGGAAACCGGGCCTTGATCCGGTCCATGACCGTGCTCAGGTAGCCGTAGCTGATGTTGTAGTAGTCAATATACTTCTGGGTCACCACCAGGTGGTATTCCCGCTTGTCCGTCTCGGACTGCTCCTTGCGGACATAGCCCTTCTGGATCAGATTGTTGATCTTGTAGGCGGCATTGGGGGCAGAGATGCCCACAAAGCTGGAAAACTCGTTGACGGTGGGCTTCCCCAGGGCCATGATGATCTCCATGCAGAAGGTCTCCACGGTGGTCAGGCTGGCCTCCCGCTTCTGAAACCGCCCGAACACCGAGCGGTAGAAATGGAGCTTGAATTTAGTATACACTTCGTTGAACGCCTGTTCCAGCATACTGTTCCCCTCCAAAACGACTGTGTCCGTACGTATCGCCTCTGCCTACGCCGGCCTTTTCTCTACCATCGTACCTGAAATCCGCCGTTTTGGCAATGGGTCGTCAGCCGCCTACGGCGAAGGTGAGCTCACCCTGGGCGGCCACCTTTCCGTCCACCTTGGCCACCGCCTTGCCGAAGCCCACTGGCCCCCGGCGCTCGATGAGTTCGCAGGAGAGCTCCAGCACATCGCCGGGGCGGACCTGCTTTTTGAATCTGGCGTTCTTGATGCCGCCGAAGAAGGCCAGCTTTCCCTTGTTCTCCGGCAGCGAGAGGATGGCCACCGCGCCCACCTGGGCCAGAGCCTCGATGATGAGCACGCCAGGCATTACCTTGTACTGAGGGAAGTGGCCCACGAAGAAGGGTTCGTTGACGGTGACCGCCTTGATGCCCTTGGCCCACTCGCCGGGGACATAGTCGACGATCTTGTCCACCAGCAGGAAGGGGGGGCGGTGGGGGATGATCTCCTGGATCTGCTCGATGTTCAGCTCCACAGGCTTAACCCTCCCATTTCTTCAGCAGGATGCTGGCATTGTGGCCGCCAAAGCCCAGGGAGTTGGACATGGCGTACTTGACGTCGGCACTGCGGCCCACGTTGGGCACTACATCCAGATCGCACTCGGGGTCGGGCTCCTGATAGCCGATGGTGGCAGGCAGGAAGCCGTCCATCAGGGTCTGGGCGGTAAACACGGCCTCCACGGCGCCGGCGGCGCCCAGCATGTGGCCGGTCATGGACTTGGTGGAGCTCACCGCCAGGTGATAGGCGTGCTCACCGAAGGCGGTCTTGATGGCCTGGGTCTCACAGGCATCGTTCATGGGGGTGGAGGTGCCATGGGCGTTGATGTAGCCCACCTCCTCCGGGGCCACCCCGGCGTCTGCGAGGGCCAGAGACATGGCCTTAGCGCCGCCCTCGCCGCCTGGGGCAGGGGCGGTGATGTGGTAAGCGTCACAGGTGGCGCCGTAGCCCACTACCTCACCCAGGATCTTGGCGCCCCGGGCCTTGGCGTGCTCCAGCTCCTCCAGCACCAGCACACCGGCGCCCTCGCCCATGACGAAGCCGCTGCGGCGGGCGTCAAAGGGGATGGAGGCGGCGGTGGGGTCGTCCCCGGTGTGGAGGGCGTGCATGGAGGTGAAGCCACCCATGGACAGCTCCGTGACCACGGCCTCGGCGCCGCCGCACAGGACCACGTCGGCGTAGCCGTCCCGGACCTGCCGCATGGCGTCGCCCACGGCGTTGGTGCCACCGGCGCAGGCGGTGGTGGGACAGGTGGCCATGCCCTTCAGACCATATTTGATGGCGACATGGGCAGAGGCCATATTGGCGATGGCCATGGGGATAAAGAAGGGGGAGATCTTGTCAAACCCCTTCTGGGCCCCCTTCACACACTCGTTCTGAAGGGTGATGAGGCCACCGATACCGGCGGAAATAATGATGGCGCAGCGGTAGGGGTCCTCCTTGGCGAAGTCCAGACCACTCTGCTCTACCGCCTCCTGGGCGGCTGCCATGGCAAACTGGGCAAAGCGGTCCACCTTCCGGGCCTCCCGCTTCTCCATATAGTTGGCCGGGTCGAAGCCCTTGACCTCACCAGCCAGCTTGGCCTTCATGTTGGAGGCGTCATAGAGGGTGATGGGGGCGATGCCGCAAGTTCCAGCCTTCACGGCCGCCCAGCTCTCAGCGGCGGTAAGGCCCACGGGGGTGACTGCCCCCAGGCCGGTGATGACTACCCGTCTTCTTTCCATCTCTGCTCTCCTCCTTTAGACCGCCATACCGCCATCCACGCACAGGACCTGGCCCGTGACATAGGCGGACTCGTCCCCGGCGAAGAAGGCCACAGCCTTGGCCACATCCTCAGCCTGGCCCAGCCGCCCCATGGGGATGGTGGTCAGCATGGCCTCCCGGGCCTTTTCAGGCAGGGCGGCCGTCATGTCGGTGTCGATAAAGCCGGGGGCCACCGCGTTGACGGTGACGTTCCGGGCGGCCAGCTCCTTGGCCATGGACTTGGTGAGGCCGATGAGCCCCGCCTTGCTGGCGGCGTAGTTGGCCTGGCCGGCGTTGCCCCGGAGGCCCACGATGCTGGAGAGGTTGACGATGCGTCCGTACTTCTGCTTCATCATGGGCCGGTAGACCGCCTTCATGCAGTGGAAGGCGCCCTTCAGGTTGATGTCCAGCACGGCGTCCCAGTCAGCCTCCTTCATCATGGGCATGAGACCGTCCCGGGTGACCCCGGCGTTGTTGACCAGGATATCCAGCCGGCCAAAGCGGGTCAGGACCTCCTTCACCATGGTCTCGCAGGCGGCGGCGTCGGCCACATCGGCCTGGATGGCGAAGGCCTCCACACCCTGGGCCTCACAGGCCTTCACCGTCTCCTCGGCGGCGGCGGCGTTGCCGGCGTAATTCACCGCCACCCGGGCGCCCTGACGGGCCAGCTCCAGGCAGACTGCCCGGCCAATGCCCCGGCTGCCGCCGGTGACCAGAGCACATTTACCCTGTAAGCTCATCTTTTACGCTCCTTTCAGGGCGGCCACCGCCGCCTCCAGGTCCTCCGCCGTCTCCACGGCGTAGGTGGTGATGCTCTTGTCTGTCTTCTTGACAAAGCCGCTCAGGGCCTTGCCGGGGCCGATCTCCAGAATGGTATCCACCCCGTGGGCAGCCATGTTGCGGATGGTGTCCTCCATGTGGACGCTGCTCTGGACCTGCTTGACCAGCAGGCCGGGGATGGTGTCCCCCTCACCCAGTACGTCGCCCTTGCAGTTGAAGAGGACGGGGCAGCGCATGGGGGCAAACTCCACGGTGTGGAACCGCTCCTCCAGAGCGGCGCCGGCGGGGGCCATCAGGGAGGTGTGGAAGGGTCCGCTCACCTTCAGGGGCATGACCCGCTTGGCCCCGGCCTCCTTGGCCAGGCGACCGGCCTCCTCCACGGCGGCGGCGTCGCCGCCGATGACGATCTGGCCGGGGCAGTTGAGGTTGGCGATCTCGGCCACCCCCAGGTGGGAGGCGGCGTCGCAGCACTTCTGGAGCTCCTCCCGTCCCAGCATGAGGACGGCGGCCATGGCGCTGGGCCGGTCCTTAACGGCGCCGGCCATGGCCTTGCCGCGGAAGGCCACCAGCTCGATGGCCTGCTCAGGAGTGAGCACCCCGGCGGCGCACAGGGCGGAGTACTCGCCCAGGCTCAGGCCGGCCGTCATGGCCGGGCGAATGCCTTTCTCGTAGAGTACGGCGGTGACGCCGGCGGCAAAGGCCACCATGCAGGGCTGGGTGTACTGGGTCTGGTTGAGCTGTTCCTCCGGGCCCTCAAAGCACAGCTTTTTCAGGTCGAAGTCCAGCTTAGCGCCGTCCAGCACCGTCCGAAAGGCGGGATAGGCCTCATAGAGGTCCTTGCCCATGCCCACGTGCTGGGTGCCCTGGCCGGCGTAGAGGAAAGCCAGCTTCATCAAAAACCCTCCTTCTCAAGGCGGTCCAGAACGGACTTGCAGCCGCCGCACAGGTCCTCCAGGATTGCCCGGACGGGCCGGATCTCGTGGAGCATACCGGCCACCTGACCGGCCATGAGGCTACCGTTTTTGGTGTCGCCCTCAAAGACGGCCCGGCGGAGGGAGCCCAGGGTGAACTGCTCCAGCTCCATCTTGTCGGCCCCCTCCTTCTCCTTGGCGATGTAGGCCTTGGCCATGGGGTTTTTCAAGATGCGGACGGGGGTGCCGCCGATGCGGCCGGTGACCACGGTGCCGCTGTCCTTGGCCTTGAGGACGGCCTCCTTGTAGTTTTCATGGATGGGGCACTCCTGGCTGACCAGCAGACAGGTGCCCACCTGGGCGCCGCAGGCGCCCAAGGCAAAGGCGGCCACCAGCTGACGACTGTCGGCGATGCCACCGGCGGCCACCACGGGGAGGTCCACGGCGTCGCAGACCTGGGGGACCAGGGCCATGGTGGTGAGCTCACCCACATGGCCGCCGGACTCGGTGCCTTCGGCGATGACGCCGTCGGCGCCCGCCCGGGCCACCAGCTTGGCCAGAGCCACCACGGAGACCACGGGGAAGACCTTGGCCCCCGCCTCCTTCCACATGGGGATGAAGGAGGCCGGGTTGCCGGCACCGGTGGTGATGAAGGGGACCTTCTCCTCAGCGGCGATCTGGGCCATCTCCTTGGCCTGGGGGTGCATGAGCATGATATTCACGCCAAAGGGCTTATCGGTGAGGGTGCGGCACTTCCGGATGTTTTCCCGAAACGTGTCGGCATTCATGCCGCCCGCGCCGATGAGGCCCATGGCCCCGGCGTTGGAGACGGCGGCGGCAAACTCACCGGTGGCGATGTTGGCCATGCCGCCCTGGATGATGGGGAACTCCGTCCCCAGGATCTCGTTCAATTTCATGGTGTTACCCGTCCTTACTCTCTTGATGGCAGCCGGTACCGGCCTGCCCTTATTACCATTCCAGCAGGGCGCCGCCCCAGGTGAGACCGGCGCCGAAGCCCACGCACAGGATCTTCTGGCCCTTTTTCAGCAGCCCCTGCTCCCTCATCTCGTCCAACGCGATGGGGATGCTGGCCGCTGAGGTGTTGCCGTAGCGCATCATGTTCTGGTAGAACTTCTCGTTGGGGACCTTCAGTTTCTTCGCCACATGGTCGATGATGCGCTTGTTGGCCTGGTGGGGCACGAACCAGTCGATATCCTCCAGGCTCAGGCCGGTCTCCTCCAGCAGGACGTGAATGCAGTTGGGCACCGCCTCTACGGCGAAGCGGAACACCTTCTGCCCGTCCATGTGGATATAGGGCCGTTCGGGCCCGGGTCCCTCGATCAGGATGGCCTCGGCATCCCCCCGTGCGCCCAGGGTGCAGGCGTAGAGGCCACCCTCCTCCAACGTCACCACCACCGCACCGGCGCCATCGCCGAAGAGGACACAGGTGCCGCGGTCGGTAAAGTCGGTGATGCGGCTGAGGGACTCCGCCCCGATGACCAGGGCGTAGGGCCGGCTACTCTGGAGCAGGAAGCCCCGTGCCACCTGGAGGGCGTAGATAAAGCCGGTGCAGCCCACGTTCATATCAAAGCAGGGGATGTCCTCAGGTAGGCCCAGCCGCTGCTGCAACAGGCAGGCGCTGGTGGGGGCGGAGTGGTCAGGGGTGACGGTGGCCACGATGCAGGCACACAGGTCCTTGGGCTCCACCTTCCCCTGCTCCAGCGCCCTCCGTGCCGCCTGCTCGGCCAGGTCGGACTGGGTCTCGTCCTCGCAGAAGTGTCTGGTACGGATGCCGGTACGGGTGGTGATCCACTCGTCGCTGGTCTCCACCAGCTTGCTCATATCATCATTGGTGACCACCTTGGCGGGCAGAGCCCGGCCGGTGGACACAATCTTCAATCCCTTCATAGCCCCTCCTTCCGGGAGCGGGGCATGCCCATCCCTCGGAATTTTTCATAGCGCCGCTGGGCGAAGTCCCCCTCCCGGACCACCCGGTCCAGAGCGCGGGACAGCGCCCGGTCCACCGCCACAAAGACGGCCTGGGGATTCTCATGGGCCCCTCCCTGCGGCTCCGGGATGACCTCATCGGCGACGCCCAGCTCCACCAGGTCCCGGGCGGTGAGCTTCATGATCCCAGCCGCCTCACCGGCCCGGCTGGAGTCCTTCCACAGGATGGAGGCAAAGCCCTCCGGGGAGAGGACGGAGTAGACGGCGTTCTCCAGCATAAGCACCCGGTTGGCCACGGCCAGGGCCAGAGCCCCACCGCTGCCGCCCTCGCCGGTGACGATGGTGACCACCGGCACGTCCAGGGAGCTCATGAGGGCCAGGGTGGAGGCGATGGCCTCCCCCTGTCCCCGGGCCTCGGCCTCTAGGCCGGGGTAGGCGCCGGGGGTATCCACAAAGGTGATGACCGGCCGGCGGAACTTCTGAGCCTGGCGCATGAGGCGCTGGGCCTTCCGGTAGCCCTCGGGGCCGGGCATACCAAAGTTGCAGGTCATATTTTCCTGAAGGGTCTTGCCCTTCCGGTGTCCGATGACGGTGACCGGGTGGCCCTTGTAGAGGGCCACCCCGCCCAGAATGGCGGGGTCCTCCCGGCACTGCCGGTCCCCCTTGAACTCAAAAAAGTCGGTAAAGAGCGCAGAGATGTAGTCCACCGTGCCGGGCCGTCCGGCGTGGCGGGCCAGGGCCACACGCTCAGCCGCAGTGATCTCAGCCATGGTCCTCACCCCGTTTCTCATGGAGTCTCAGCAGAAGGGAGAGGGTCTCCTTCATCTGGCTCCGGGGGACGATCTGGTCCACGAAGCCGTGCTCCTCCAGGTATTCGGAGCGCTGGAAGCCCTCGGGCAGCTTCTGCCCAATGGTCTGCTCAATGACCCGGGGCCCGGCAAAGCCGATGAGGGCGCCGGGCTCGGCCAGGGTCACGTCGCCCAGGGAGGCGAAGGAGGCGGTGACGCCGCCGGTGGTGGGGTGGGTAAGCACGGAGATATAAAGACCGCCGTGCTCACTGAACTGCTCCAGAGCGGCGCTGGTCTTGGCCATCTGCATGAGGGACAGGATGCCCTCCTGCATCCGGGCGCCGCCGCTGGCGGAGAAGATGATGAGAGGAAGGCTTGCCCGGTCGGCATACTCCACGGCCCGGGTGACCTTCTCCCCCACCGCCGCCCCCATGCTGCCCATGAGGAAGCGGCTGTCCAGCACGGCAAAGACGGCCAAGCGGCCGTCGATCTTGCCCCGGGCGGTGACTACGCCCTCGGTGAGGCCGGTGTTCTTCCGGGCCGCCTGGAGCTTGTCGTCATAGCCGGGGAACTTGAGGGCATTGGGGGCGGTGAGCTTCTCGTCCAGCTCCCGGAAGCTCTTGGAGTCCAGGAGCATGCTCAGCCGCAGGTAGGCTCCCACCGGATGGTGGTAGCCGCACTTGGGGCATACATACAGGGTGCGGGCCAGCTCGGTCTTGGGCACCATGGACCCGCAGTCGGGGCACTTGCCAAAGACCGCCTTGGCAATGTGCTTGCGGGGAATGTCGGTCTCTTTGCCTTCGCGGCGGGTTTTGAGCTGGATCATGCGCTCCCGCCGCTGCCGAAAGGAATCTCTCATTTGCTGCCCTCACAATCCCACTGGAGCAGCTCGTCCATGTGCTGCTCCAGGAAGCCGGTATCATATCTGCCCTTGATGAAATCGGGCTGGTACAGGATCAGGTGGCACAGGTCCGCCGTGGTGGGGAAGCCCTCGATGATGAGCTCCTCCAGGGCCCGGCGCATCTTGCGGATGGCCTCCAGGCGGGTGGGGGCGTAGGCCACCACCTTGGCCGCCAGGGAGTCGTACCAGGGAGAAAGCTCGCTGCCGTTGAAGAGGGCGGTATCCACCCGGACACCGGGACCGCCGGGCAGGTGCAGGAACTCCACCCTGCCAGGGGCGGGGCGGAACCCGCCCCTGGGGTCCTCGGCGTTGATGCGGCACTCCAGGGCCCAGCCGGTCTGCCGGACGTCCGCCTGCCGGATGGACAGCGAGAGGCCCGCAGCGATGCGGATCTGCTCCCGGATGAGGTCCAGCCCGGTGACGAACTCGGTGACTGGGTGTTCCACCTGAATTCTGGTATTCATTTCAATAAAGTAGAAGTTGCCGTCGTGGTCCAGTACGAACTCCACGGTACCGGCGCTCTGGTAGCCGGCTGCCTGGGCCGCACGCACCGCCGCGCCGCCCATGGCCTCACGCAGCTGGGCGCTCAGGGCCTTGGAGGGAGACTCCTCCATGAGCTTCTGGTTGCGGCGCTGGATGGAGCAGTCCCGCTCCCCCAGATGGACCACGTTGCCCTGGCTGTCGGCCAGGATCTGGAACTCGATGTGGCGGGGGCTGAGGATCAGCTTCTCCACATAGAGCTCCCCGTCCCCGAAGCAGGCCACCGCCTCCGCCTGGGCGGCGGCGTAGAGGGCCGGCAGGTCCTCAGCGGCGTCCACCCGGCGCATGCCGCGGCCGCCGCCGCCGGCGCTGGCCTTGATGAGGACGGGATAGCCGATGGTCCCGGCGATCTCCAGGGCCTCCTCGGCGCTGGAGACGGGGCCGTCGGAGCCGGGCACCACCGGCACGCCGTTTGCGCGCATCAGGTCCCGGGCGGCAGATTTGTTGCCCATCTTCCGGATCACGTCTCCGGAGGGGCCGATGAACTTCAGTCCGCACTGCTGACACAGGTCAGCGAACTCCGCGTTCTCGGAGAGGAAGCCGTAGCCGGGGTGGATGGCGTCGCAGCCGGTTTCCAGGGCGGCGGTGAGGATGGCCGACATATTGAGGTAGCTCTCCCCCGCCTTGGCGGGGCCGATGCAAACCGCCTGGGTGGCCAACTTCACATGGAGGGCGTCGGCGTCGGCGGTGGAGTACACCGCCACCGTCTCGATCTCCATCTCCCGGCAGGAGCGGATGATACGCACGGCGATCTCGCCCCGGTTGGCGATCAGGATTCGATGGAACATAAACTCACAGCTCCCTGATTTGGAAGAGCGGGGCGTCAAAGCCCACCAGGTCCCCGTCCTTGGCCAGGATCTCTAGGATCACGCAGTCACAGGGGGCGGGGACCTCGCTCATCATCTTCATGGCCTCCAGCACGCAGAGGGTCTGGCCCTTCTTCACCGTGTCGCCCACGGAGACAAAGGGGGCCTCGCCGGGGGCGGAGGCGGCATAGAAGGTACCCACCAGGGGTGCCTTCACAGTGGCGCCCTCCGGCTGAGCCTCGGGCACCTCTGCAGCGGGGGCGGGCACGGGGACCACCGCAGGTGCGGCGGCAGCCCCGGCGACTACGGCGGCGGGTGCTGCCGCCTTGTTCAGCTCCAGGCGCAGATCCCCCAGCCGCAGTTTCATAGAGGCGGCAGAGGATGCGTCAAAGCGGTCCAGCAGGGCCAGGATGTCAGAAAGCTCCATGGCTTACTCCTGATGGGCTTCCAGATAGCGGACGATGTCGCCCACCGTCTTCATGTTCTGGAGCTCCTCGTCATCGATGGCAAAGCCCAGGGCCTCCTCCAGCGCCATGTTCAGCTCCACGGCGTCCAGAGAGTCGGCTTCCAGGTCCTCCACCAGGCGGGCGTCCATGGTCACGGCCTCCAGATCGCAGCTCAGGGTATCCACAATAACATCTCTCACCTGTTCAAACATCGTCGCGTTCTCCTTTCGCCCGCAGGGGGCGGGCTCTCAATTCTATTATTTTAATTAAATTTTTTTAACTAAAATAATTTAAGCGTAATTTTATCATGTTCCTGGAAAATGTCAATCGTAAACTTGCACAATTTTCTTTGATATTCAAATTTTCATCCTCAAAACAACTTTCCCCAAAAAAATCTGAAAAAGCCCTTGACATTCCCGAAACTCGATGGTAAAATAATATCCGTTCTGTACGGGACGCCGCAGTTCCGGGCGGAACTCATATGGGGGTATAGCTCAGCTGGGAGAGCGCTTGAATGGCATTCAAGAGGTCAGCGGTTCGATCCCGCTTATCTCCACCACTTACAGTTTCATATCGTCACTCTCTTTCATTTGGGGGTATAGCTCAGCTGGGAGAGCGCTTGAATGGCATTCAAGAGGTCAGCGGTTCGATCCCGCTTATCTCCACCATCACAAGAGAGTGAAACAAAAAACCCGTTTCCAAAGGCTTAATAGTGATAAGGTACTATTTAGCTTTGCGAGGGGCAGAGAACGGTGTGACCGCAATGGTCACGCCGTTTTTCTGCGTCCAGGGGTAGATTTCGCAACAACAGGCTCGGAAATCACAGGAATCTCTACGTCATCCACGAAGTTGAAGTAGATTTTTACCTTCTGTACCCGCTTGCCACTGGATTTGTCTGGCGCAAACACCTCAATCTTCTTGATATACTCATTGACTATCGTAGGTGTCAATTCCGGTACATCCACATACTTCTGAGTCAGGGCGACAAAGGCATCCACATCCGCACTCATGGTTTCCTGCGTTTCCAGCCATTCTTCCGTCACTTCGATTTCGAGCTTTAACCGTTCCTGTTCTGCCTCGTAATCGGCGGTCATTTTCTTGTACCGCTCCTTGTTCAGATCGCCCAGGACAAAATCCTCATAGAGTCGGGACAGAAGAACATCCAAGTCAGCCAGCCGCTTCTTGGCCTGTTCCACTCGTTTCCGATCTTCACGGATGTTGCGTTCCTGATCGGAACGGCGGCATTGCAGCCACTCCTCCTGAAAGCCCTCCACGTCCTGCCGGATATAGGCATTGACCGCACGGATGCGTTCCAACACCAGTTCCCGCAGTACATCTTCCCGGATATAGTGGGCAGAACAGGTGCCTCGGCCGCTTTTGTAGCTGGAGCATACATAATGGTCTTGCTTGCCGTCAAAGCTCTTGCAGGTAGCAAAGTGCAGCTTGTTCCCGCAATCGGGACAGAACAGAAGCCCGGAGAATAATCCCTGCCGTTCCGCTTTTGTGGGACGGCGTTTGTTTTTTCGCAGCTCCTGCACCCTGTCCCACTGAGCCTGAGAAACGATTGCTTCCTGCGTATCAGGGAAGATACACATATCTTCGATTGCATTGGGAATCCGCTTTTTCAGCTTGTAGGACTTGGAATAGGTCTTGAAATTGCAGGTACAGCCGGTGTACTCCATCCGTTCCAGAATACCCACAACCGATTGACCAATCCAATGGTAAGGGCGCTCAGGCATCTTCTTCCGCTTTTTCGGGTCAGGATGGTTTTCCGACTGTTTAGCATACAGCGCCTTGGTAGTCAGCACCTTATCCTTCTCCAGTATACGGGCAATCTGTTCCGGCCCCTTGCCGCCAATAGCCAGGTCAAAGATGCGCTTGACTACTGGGGCGGCATCCTCGTCAATGATCCAATGGTCTTTATCGGCAGGGTCAGTGCGATAACCATAGGGCGGTTTTCCCAGATGCTTTCCGCTGGTGCCTTTCTGACGGAATACAACCCGGACTTTTTTGCTGGTGTCCCGTGGATACCATTCGTTGAACAAATTACGAATAGCGGCAAAGCCGTCGCTGTCGCCTCGTTCACTGTCCACACCATCGTTGACGGCGATAAAACGCACATCGTAGCTGGGGAAAATGATGTCTGTGTACTGCCCAACGGTCAGGTAATCTCGGCCAAACCTGCTGAGATCTTTGACCAGCCAGCAACCGACAAGCCCCTGCTTAACCAGTGCAAAGCCTTCTTGTACGCCGGGGCGGTCAAAATTGGTTCCCGTATATCCGTCATCCACCAGAATTTTCAGGTTGGTGTAGCCATGCTCGGCTGCGTACCGGGTTAAAAACTCTTTTTGATTCTGTATCGAATTTGATTCTCCATCCAGTGCATCCTCATTGCTGAGGCGACAGTACAGGATGGTGATTTTCTGCTGATCCAACATAGCGTCCTCCTTTACGGTTGGGTCAGCTGACAGAATCGGTGTGCATGGTGATATTGTAGCATGAATTTGAGTCTGTGTCATGAACAAAGCGCCTCCTTATCCGAGAAAATGAGCCGTTTTACCTTGTGAGTAAGCGGCTCATTTCCGTCGCATACAGTCTCCAGCAGATACCAGGTATTTCCGATTTTTCGTTCCACCGTACCGGTGAACGGATTCATCCGGTTTTCCCAGCGTTTCCGGCATTCTTCCAGAAAATCAATCGGCGGTTCAAAAATCGGGTCAAAGCAGGATTCAATATCGATTTCGGCACAAGCGTTAATCAGCTTTTCCGAAGGAGCATTATCGAGCACCAGCTTATTGAGTTTTGTTGTCAGATTGGTCATAAGCAAAAATCCCTTTCTGTTAAAGTTCCATATCTTGCGACTTGCGGCGGGAAGGCTGATCGTGCTGCCTTGTTTGCCAGGTACGGGTCAAAATAGCATCAAGAAAAGCCCGCACCTTTTCGGGTGCGAGCTTGACAGCTTCCAGATAAGGCCGTACCTGTTCTTTTAGCGATTCATATCGCTGTTTCCAGACAGCAGCACTCTTTTGCGCTTGTTGCAACTTATCTTCCAAGCGGCTGTTTTCTGCCTTGGCAAGAATCCCATTGACCGCATAATCCTTGAGTGTGCTGCACTCGGATGGGGTCAGAGTGATATTGCCGGTGATCGTCTTTTTCCCCATGGAGCGGATTTCCTGTACGGTCAGGGCGGTGGTGCGCTGTTCTTTGGTCTGCTTTTGCAGGGATTGCAGTTCCTTCTGCTTTTTCTCAACGGCAGCCTGTACAGTGTCCAGCGCCTGCTCTGTCTGAGCGATTTGAGCGGTCACATCTTCCAGCCGCTGCTGCTCCTGTGCCACTTTGAACTGGGTCACAGTCAGATGTTCTTCGGTGCTGCCACGCTCTCCACGCTCCACATCGGTATATCCGGCAGCTTTCATATAGTTGAAGAAATCGTCTTGCAGGACACTGTATGATGTCCGCAGGACTTTCTTCCCCTTGGAGGTCAGAAGCGGATTACCCTGCTCATCCAGAGCTACCTTGGATTCCCACTTTTTACTGCGGCTGACCTGCATGATGGTCTCCTTGACTGTGCCCACAAGGGCCTTATCTTTGCACCGCTTCGACCAGAGAATCTGTTTTTCCACCACCGGGATATAGACCACGTGAAGGTGGTAGTGATACACATCCTGCCCCAGAGCTTCCGACATAGCCCGGTTGCGTTCATCGGCGTGCATGACGGCAGAGAGGATATACTGCTCACCGCCCACGATCTCTACGGCAGCTTTGTATGCGTCGGTGTAGAATTGCTTGGCATATTCGTAGCCGCCGTGATTGTGGAAATAGGCGGAGTTCACATCAAAAATCAGTTCCCCGTATTTCACCGCATCGGCTTTCAGGCCACGGGTGGAGATAATCCCATCAGCAATCATCTGATCGAACATAGCGGTATAGCTGTCGGTGGGAGCTTTGAAGTGGATATTCCGGTAGGTCTGGGTGGTATCAATATCCTGGTTGGAGTAGCTGTCCTTTTCTCGTTCATTGTGTTCCTGCACCTTTGCCACATCATCAAGGGTGGGCAAGTCCTGGTTACGGGCAAAGGTGCGGTCGATTCCGTCATTTCTGGCCATACAAATCAGCTCCTTTCCGTTGTGCGGCAGACGGCTGGGGGGCGGGGATGCACTTCCTGCGGGAAGTGTAATAACCCACTATGACACTTTCATCCCGAAGGGCTGCAAAGTGCCGTGGGCTCTCCGAGGGGGAATTGCGGTCATTGCGATGACCGCTGCTGAACTGCCCGGAAACCGCCTGCATCGTTTCCTGTTGTTCAGCCCGGACAGCCGATGTTTTGCGAAACATCAGCCATCCGGCGGCAGCGAAAAATCGAATGTTTTCGCCGCCTGTCCATAGCAATACTGCGTTATTGCTATGGGGACGAGAGAGACGGGCCGCAGGAACGACAGGCATCATTTGTCCCTCCGCTTCTGCCATACGAGGTCATAACCAAGGGCGTCGGCAAGCTGTACCGCCTCTACATACCGCAGGGACTCCCGCTGGAGCTTATTGGACAGGTTGGAAACGCTGTCACTCCAGCCGTAATCCTCAGAAAGCCGATCAACGACTTCCTGCATCGTGTAACCGGAACGCACGATGTACGACTTGATTTCATTTCTCAAATTGTATTTCATAGAAAATACCTCATTCTTTCATGAAATGGTTTTACCGTGGAGCATACACGCTGCACGGTAGAGTAAATCTTGATTGCTGCTCAAAAATCGCTCAGAACTGCGCTTGTGAAGAACTGTCCGCAACAGCCCCCATCAACTTTTTCGTTAGGTGGGCTTGCAAGCGAAACCGTGAAAATAGTCACCTTACCGCATACCAGCGTCACTGTTTCGCAAATCACCGAATGATGATTTGCGTTCTGTTTACAGTAGTGTTTTTCACTGTTTGCACAACCATTGATTGGGAAGTAAGGATTTTAGAGCGCCCTCTGAGCCGAACAACAAAAATGAACTTCGATTTTTTGCGTTCGTGCGTTCCTTCGTTCCACAGGCTGCACCCGATTAGGAACGCATGAACGCACGAACAGAAGTTTTTGAAGTTTCATTACAACTCCATAGGCGAGAGCAGAATATAAATACCCATATATCCCCGGCACCGTTTTCCACCGCCGATGTGCAGATTGCTGACCGGCTCTAAATTGTAGCGTTCTGCGTTTTGGCTAAGCTGGTTTGCGAAGCTCTTTGGGGACAGTAGGTTTTCTGCGTTGTCCTCACACCACCGCTTATAGGCTGCATACAGATTTTTAGTGCTGGCTTCATAGTCGGCCTTGAATGCCACATAACCCTCAGAATCGAGAAAGTCCAGAATGTTGTTGGCGTCCCGAACAGCGGAAGAGATATTATCCCTGGCTCTCTGGCTAATGGTAAAGTGATAGTGATTGGCGATCAGCCGCCGCAGTCCCTCCAGCATCCAGAGGAAGATTCCCTCTTTTTCGGCAATCAGTTTCTCGGCAAGAAATGGGTCATCGAACCGATCCGCAGGCTTGTCCTTGGTAGTCAGAATGATTTGGCGGCGAAAGAAACCGTCGCTGCGGTCGTGAAGCGCAGTCAATGCCCCGTTGCCGAAGCAGAGAAAACGCACATACAGCTGCCCCTGATAGCTCTGCTCTTTCTTCCGTTCCAAATCCATTCGCAGTTCTGCTGTCACAATGGATTTTACATAGTTGGTTTTGGTCAAGGCATTCATATCCAGATCATCGTCCACCATCAGCAACTTGCCCTCCAGGTCTGCTCTGGCGAAACGGTTGTTTTCTACCTTCTGGATAGAAGTGGTGTTCATGTTTAGCCCGAAAATGGCGTTCATCACCACACCGATCCGGCTTTTGCCCTCGCCGCCTTTGCCGATCAGCATGAGCATTTTCTGACCTTTGGTGGACGGAATCAGGCAGTAGCCCAGATACTCCTGCAAGGCGGGAATGTCCTCCGGTTCCAACAGTTCCGAAAGGAAATGCAGCCATTGTTCCGGTGCGGGAGCATCTGCCCGATAAGGCACCGACAAGCGGTTGTTGCAGTATTCTTTTTCCTCTGTGAATGTACCGTCCAGAAAATAAGTGCCATTAGCCACATGGATGCGGTCACATTGCAGGGGCAACGGGTCTGTGTATGCCGCCAGCTTCAACGCTTTGATTATCTGCTCCACCGTCTGTGCAACCTTGGCATGAAGCCAGGGAGAGATTTCCTCATAAATTGTCCGCTTCAATTTGCTTTCATCCGGCAACGGGCCATCCACAGTATAAAAGCGATCATTGATGCAGCGCATTGGATGCCGGGACAGGAAATCCCGGCAATATTCCGGCTCGATGATTTTCCCTTTATCATCAATCCAAACAGGGTTGTTCATGGTATTGCTCCTCTCTCAGGTGGGCCTGCAATTTGCGGATGTACCCGTCTGCCGTTAGTTCGCTCACGACTTCGCCTCGTTCATAAGAATCGCCTTGCAGCAGGATGTCCAGCTGATACTCTGCCCAGGGCAGCCGGTGGCAGGCTTCCACAAAACGCTCATCTAACACAGCTTCCGGCGCTTGCGGTGCATACCGTTTTTTCCAATCCAGGAGAAGCCGCCGATACTTGTTCAAAACAGAAAAGCACAGCTGCTCGTTCTCACGAAGCTGCTGTGCTTTGGTCTTGTGTTTCTTTTTCCGACGAATGGCTTCCGGCAAGGGCTTGTCCGGTGCAAGGTGAAAGTCCGACGCCAGTTTTCGGGCCGCATCATACAGCCGAAGGTCAAACAGTTTGGCAGTCAGGTCGATCACATCCCCGTGCTCCCCACAGGCAAAACAGTGGTAGTGGTCATCCGAAACATACAGGCTCGGATGACGGTCATTATGGAACGGACACAGTGCCATACCATAGTGGTTGACGTCAATTCCATACGTTTGCGCTGCTTCCTGTGTGTTAATATTGGCTTTCACCACTTCAAACAGATTCATACAGATTCCCTCCATTTCCTTTTTGATGGGGCAGTTTTCTCACCCCTCTGTATAGGTTATGGGGAAAATCGAAAAAAACAGGCTGATGGCATGACAAGCCGTTTTCAAAAAACATGACAAGAATTTAATTGTGTGCTATTATGAAAATAAAAAAACATGACAGGAGGGAGAAGATGGATCAGATCATCAACCATGCAGTTTTGTCGCTGGATTTCTGGCAGGACACCGTGACCTATGAGGGAAGTACCATGCCCACGGGAACCATTGGCTGCGAGGTGCTGAACATCCCGGACAGCACCATTGAGAAGCTGGATACTCCCTGCAATGTGCTGAACCAGCTACTTCAGGGGATGAACACCGGTTCCGTGGATATGGAGCTGCTGCCGCAGGTGCAGCAGGCCGCTGGCGAGATCATCTCCTTTTTGCAGGTTACACCACCCTTCTCCCGACTGAATCGAAGCTATTTTGAGCAAAAACTTGCAGCCATCTTTTCCGAGGAATATATGGAGGACGCCAAAGCCTATTTGCAGCTTACCCAGCAGGAGCAGCTGATTTGTGCTTTGACTGGTCAGCACAGCAAGGCAACAATGCTCGTCCGAATAGCGCAGGTGCTGGGGCATTTGAGTTATTCTCTGGGGCAATACAAGGAGGCCCTGACGAAATTTGCAGAGCGGTTGAATGAACCCGGCTATGACCGTACCTCGGACGGTTATGCGGCAATGTTCGGGCAGTTCTTCAAAAGTGAGCCAACTCTGTCGCTGGATAACCCGGCTTGGATGACCCTGACCAATGCTTCGGTGCAGTATGTAGCCGCCACTCGACCCGGAAAGACGGAGCCTCAGCTGGTCAAGCGGATGCACTATGTCTCCTTTGTGGGGATGTTCCGTTCCGATCTGTTTGAGGGGCTTTGTGTGGGCCATGCACCCAAGAAATGCCCCATCTGCGGCAGATGGTTTCTCACCATTGATGCACGGCATACCAAATACTGCGGTGGTCTGGCCCCCGGCGACCAACGGGGACGGACGTGTCGGCAAATCGGCAATCTAAGAGGCCGGGAGCAGCGGGAGCTTGCAGACGATCACCCCATCAAGGCCATTTATACCCGCCGTATGAACACCATTTTGCAAAGCACCCGCCGTGGAAAGCTGGATAAAGAAACGGCAGCAACTATGAAAAAGCTGGCAAAAGATAAGATGTTCCGTGCGCTTTCAGATCAGCGCTATGCCAGCACTGTCTACGAGCAGGAAATGACCCAGGATGCACTTTTAGAAGCAGTAAAAAAGAAATAAGCAGCAAAATATCAGAAAGGCGGTGAGGGAAAATGGATACAGCGTGGACATGGGATCTGTCTTCTTACTGTGCCAAATACAGCTTTCTGACGGAACCCAGGGGCGTGACCATGCGGGAAGTGGAACGCATCTTTCAGCTTGACCCCGAACCGCCTATCTGGGGAAACCTAAACGACTACATCCTTGAGGCTGTACAGCGCCATAATTTGCGCTGGTTTTCCTTTTTCCTGCACTGCTATGAAAATCGGCTTAATGGCCGTGTTCGCCGTTTCCTGCTGCGGGAGGGGCTGGATCGCTATGACCCGGAACGCTTTTTGTACTACAAAATGGGCTGTGTGCTTGCCATGCTGGATTGTCTCCGGGAATACGCTCCCGCACAAGGGGCGGATTTTCTGACCTATGCCCATCATTTTATCGGGAACGCTCTTTTGACCTGTCGGATGCAGGAGGAGGCCGGTTCCTTTGAAAATGTGGATGAGTACAAAGCTGTGCGTGGAATTGCATGGCTCTACAATCAATCTGGCCAGTCTGAACAGGCGGCAATCCAGAAATATGCCCAGAAAAACGGTTGCACCGAGGAGACCGCAGCGAAGTTTTTGGCGTTGGCCAAGCAAAATCGCAGCCGTGTTCCGTTTTACCAAACCGTACAGGACGAGGACAGCGAAGAAACCGGCGAGGATGTCAGCCGGGATGATCACTGGGACTATGCGGAGATTCTATGGAACGGCATCCAGGCTAAAGCTGTCCGGGAGGCATTTGAAAAGCTGAATTACCGAGAGCAGACCCTTTTGGAAAAGAGAAACGCCATCTGTATGACTTGTGGGCGGGTCAGCCCCATCAGCACCCGGTTGACCTTTGAAGAACTGGCAATCCTCTTTGAGGGCAGCACAGCCAGCGGTGCAGAACGGGTCTATCGTAAAGCCGTGGAACACTTAGCCTGTCTGCTGACAGAAGCTGGGGCGCTTCATATGATTCGATTGAAACGCAAATCCCAGACCAAACGCAAAAAGAAAATCGCCGCCGCTGTCTACCTCTACCAGGTGGACAACGACGGCGAATGGGGTGAGATTTCGTTTGATTTTGAGGCAGGAAAAGCAGAGCTTGTCCAGTTGGCAGAGTGGGACACTATGATTAGCAAGGCATTTGCGCAAAAAGCGATTCATCATATTATTGGACATGAAGAAAATCACATTTCAAACATATTACTAATAAGTGATATGTAAAAAGGTATTTATATTAAACTGTGGAAGATCCTTCAAAGTGAGCTGAAAAACTTTAGAATCGTGCACTTTTATTGACGAAGAAAAAGAAACAAAGTATAATATCATAAGATACATTTTGATTTGTCACGGAGGAATGTATAAATGGCAGTTAGTTATAAAAAACTATGGAAACTCCTGATCGATTTGGACATGAAAAAGAAAGACTTACAACAAGCTGCCGGAGTGAGTTCTGCACTAATAGCAAAGTTAGGTCGCAATGAAAATGTATCAACAGATTCTTTGGTGAAAATCTGTTCTGCATTACACTGTGATATTGGCGATATTATGGAAGTCGTAGATCTGTAATATATGCATCTCTTTAGATGATGTGGGCTGCGGTATCTAAGGCAACACCGCGCAATGACATGAAAAAACCGCACCATCTGCCAATATCGGCAAACTGCGGCGGAGGATCAGCATATTTTCGTTGCATGGGCAAACCGAATCAAGCCGGCAA